>DATLIT010000510.1:0-5054 GCA_035539295.1 Terrimicrobiaceae bacterium
GCAAATTCTCGAGTACATCCACGGCGGCGTTCGGCAGACCTCGGGTTTCCTCTTGCCCTCGAAAAACGGTCCCACGCGTCCCCGCGGGAGTGATCAGGTCGCGTTCGAACCACCGCCGGATCTTGTTTTCGGGCACACCCGTCCGCTCCGCCGTTAGGATGATACAGCGCTCATAAAAGTTCAGGAGCGCCTTGTTCGGATCGGCTGATGCCAGATCATCCATGCCGATCTCATAGTCGTCGGTCCTAAGCTGTTCCCAAAGGCTTTGGCAGACGACCTGTAATTGAACCAGCTCAACGAATTGGTCCTTGGCCACAATCGACTTGCCATCGGGACCGGTTGTTTTGAGCAGAAGCAGTTGATCTATCAAGGCTTTCGCGACCCCAGGCGCAAAGCGACGTTGCGGCCGCGTGTTTTCCAGTGGCTTCTGGACGCAGTCGAGCGCCCTCTGCTCGAGCATTCGCTCCAAGCGAAAACGGGTGTGAAACCTTTCCGGAAGGATTGTCCCATAGGGATCAATTTCGGCGAGGTGATCTTCGCGCATAACAAAGACCGTCCTAAGTCCCGAGTCGGCCTCCTTAATTGCCTCGCGCACCTGGATGAAAAAGCTGCGGCGTTCTTGCCATCGGTCGGGGTAAGCGGTGAAGAGCTCCTCGAATTGATCGAAGATTGCTACGCGGAGCACCGGATTACCGGCGTCATCGACCGGATTTTTGCGCGCTCGTAAGAAGTCGGCCAGCGACGTCCTGGCAAATTGCCTCGCATCGGCACCGCGATCCGCCCAACTCATCATCGTGTGAAAGGCGTAAATATTGCCGATCTCGCCGGGATCAACGCCTTCCACGACTCCCTGCACTCGTGCCGACGGAAGCACGTCGAAGCCTTCCGCTTCCAAGAGGGGAATCAATCTCGCATTGACGAGCGAGCTCTTCCCGGCGCCGGACTGAGAATACAGGAGCACTTCGGTGTGGGCGATAATCAAAGAGACCAGCTCATTAACTTCACGGTCGCGTCCAAAAAAGAGCGCCGCGTGTCTGCGTTCGAACGGCCTCGGGCCGACGTAGGGATTACCCTCCGCCGGCATTGCGAAAGGTCTCCCAGCGTTGCCGAAGCTCTACCACAAAATCTCGCGGCGATCCCCAGTATATCAGAGTGTTTAGAGGCGCCCCCTTGCAGTAGGAGGCCAGGTATGCTCGTTTCCTTTGCACCCTCTCCACCTCGTCGGTGCTCTCGGGCACTTGTAAAAGGTGGACCGAGACATGCTTTTTGTAGCGATTGTTCGTCAGGGCAGTCAGCAGACTGCGAAGCAAAACGCGAAACTCGAGGTCTTCCAGTCGATAGCCGAGGAAAAGAAGCCAGGATTCGGTAAAAGCCCGCTGAATTCGGGATGGGATGACCTTTTCCTCCCGCGAGACAGCCACATAATCGAGGTAATCATCTTCAGTGACCAGCATGGACTCGGGAGTGTCTATATGACCGTGCAGGTGAAAGACGACGGGATTGGCGACGGTAGGCTCGTAGCTTGAGTCGAAGATCGAGGGTTGGTCACGCGAATCGCCCCACCAACGGCAGAGCTCCCGTTTCGGTTCCCTCATCGGCTGCGTCTTCAAAGCCTCCATCATGTTACTGTCGTAGTCGGTCGTCACATAGACCGGCAGCGGCAACTCCGCCAGCATGCGATGCGGTTCATCCGGCGCTCGAAAATCAGGGCGAGGCGCGTTCTCGTAGCGTTCGACGATCATCTCTCGCGGTCGAAAAGGGTCGGCCGTTGTCGCGATGAACTGTGCGACGCGCGGCAGATTGTCGCTATTCTCCATCGGGTAACCGCTATCCGCGGCCAGCTCTCGTGCGATCGTTGAACTCGGCGGGACCGATCCCATGTTGGCTTCGCCGCCGATGAACGGTGTGCACTTACCCTTGCTGATGCGTTCGAGGAGTACTTTCCAATCGGCGTCTTGCAACGAACTTGGCTGGGATCCGTTCATTGGCATTTATCCCACCGTTCTCGGAGCTCGGCTGAGAACTCCCTGGCTGTTCCCCAATAGACCTGCAAGTCCATGCTCTCGTAATAGCGGTTGAGATAATCGCGCTGTTCGCGCGCTCGGTCGGAGTCGCCGGATGGCTTGAGGACGGCGATGTTCTGGAATTTCAACCGTGGACGCAGGCCCTGGAAGAGCACGCGAAAGTTCCAATCAGCCAATCGATAACCGATGAAGAGACAAGTGGAGCGATCTAAAGCTCTCTGGATCGGACCTGGCAGCAACTTTGGATTGCGAGCGATGTTCGCCAGGAAGCTGAGATAGTCGTCCTCTGTCAGGACCAGCGATTCCGGTAAAGTGTGACCGTGGAGGTGATAAACAACCGGATTGGCCGGAGTCGGGACGAAATCGGTATCAAAGACAGATTCTTCAACCTCGAGAGATTCATTCCAGCGACAGAGCTCCCGCCGCGCATCTCGGTGGCGACGCCGGAGCGCCCTCACCATGAAGTCGTCGTAGTTCGTCGTCATGTAGATAGACAGCGGAAGATCGGCCAGGACTGCATGCGGCTCGTCGGGAGCGCTAAGGTCCGGACCGGGCAGGCCCTCAAACTGCTGAAGAATCAGTTCTTTGGGACGGACGGGATCGTACCGAACAGCCAAAAACTGCGCGACCTCGATAAGATTATCGGCATTGCTAAAGGGGTAGGCATGCTCGGCCGCCCATTTTTTGGCAATCTCAGCTCCCAATGGCAGACTTCCATAGCACGCTCCGGCGCCGAGAAATGGTGTGCACCGGTCCTTTTTGATTCTGTCGAGCAGCATCTCCCACGTCTTATCTGGTAGGCTTTCGGGCATTAGATCTATCGATGAGCAGTCGCTGCGCCCTGAGATGCGAAGATCGGGAAGTGTTGCAGACCCGGTGGCAGGTCTTCGATCCCGGAAGAGGAGAAGGCGCCGACGCAAGGTGCAACGCGAAAGTCTTCATACCCCCACACAGCACCGCCAACGCGGTGGAGGCGATGACTCTTTCCCGTTCAACAGGACTCCTTTAAACCTATTACGTCAAAAAGAACAGGTTTGTCAACAGAACTGCAGCTTAGTTCCACTTATCTGTGCTAGCTGCGCTGTCGCCAGACTCACCAGTCGGGAGCAGAGTGGACGCATGCAAAGCTAAGAAATCGCTCTTAACGCAAAGCTATGTCGGAAAGATATGGGCATCGGTCACTGTCTTGCACAACTAGATGTTATCGAAATGACCAACTCCCCGGAGCATCCATCCGCCGCATGTTCGAAAAACGAACCTTTCGTGATTAGGCCCCGGTGGGTCGATTTCCGCATATTGTCTTGGCGTTTTGCCTCGTGCTGGTTTCCTGCGGATCGCGATATCCGCTGAGAACGTGCGTCGTGTGCGATCAGCCTCTGGGAAAGCAAGGCGGTCCGATATCCTTCTCCTACGAAGGACAGAAAGTAGAAGTTTGTTCCGAAGAACATCGTGCGGAGTTCTTCAAAGAGCCGGCTCATATGGCCAAAATCAACGAAGTGAAGGTTCTTTAGGGCGGCCATCATCGTCCGCGATAACGCGGATCACAGAAGCTTCGCTTCCACAAAGCGCGCAGTAACGCGACCTTGCAAAGTGGACTCGCTGAGTTCGTGGAGGCTGGGTCGTCACCATGAGTGATTCTCCCGCAACAAGCGGCTCAGGAGAGATATAGCGTTCACAAGGGAGAGATAGGCTGCTAACAAGATCGTCGATCCTCAATGCGGAGGTACTCAAAATGGAAAACAACATTCTCGGCACCAAATTGATTACCCAGATTGGCATTCTCGTCCACGACATTGAGGCGACGTCGCAGGCTTATGCCCAATTCTTTGGCGTTGAGAAGCCGCAATGTTCAATCACCGACGAAGTTGACAAGACGCAGACACAATACAGAGGGAAGCGGTCCGCCGCCAGGGCGAAGCTGGCGTTTTTCGACATGGGTTCACTTCAGTTAGAACTCATCGAGCCTGACCATAATCCGAGCGCCTGGCGAGAATCGCTCGACAAAAACGGCGAAGGCCCGCACCACATCGCCTTCGTCATCAAGGGAATGAAGGAAAAAATCGCGGTGCTCGAACGCAACCAAATGCCACTGCTCCAGAATGGCGAGTACACCGGCGGTCGCTACGCCTATATCGACGCGTCAAGAGATTTGAAAGTGATCATCGAGCTTTTGGAGAACGACGAGTAAGCACGGTCCGGGCGCAGCGTCCGCGCAGGAACGAGGAAGGAGTGCGCTTTATTCTCCAAAAAATCGAGTGGCGGCTTAGGGTCTCGCTGTAGCGGCGGTGTCCCCACCGCTGCTGGCGCCGGCGATGGCGACCCGGCCGCAACAAAGCTTGCGTTCGACCCTGGGACCACCTAGACGCGCCCCGGCGGGGACACAGTCGCTACATCTGTCCTTAGCTCGGCGGCGTGACTCTCGCACGACTACGCCGCGACTGCGGAGGAGGTTCTCGCAAGAGTGAGCGCAGCATACCGAGATTGACGACATCCTCGGCCATGTCTCGACCCTTGGGAGTTTCGATAACTTTCGGAATATTGCGGAGATGCGGGTCGCGCATGATGTGCCGGAAGGCGTGCAAACCGATCTTCCCCTTCCCGATATGTTCATGGCGATCCACATGCGAGCCGGCGGCGGCCTTTGAGTCGTTCATGTGAATAGCGGCAAGGCGGTCAAATCCGATGACACTTTCGAATCGCGCAAATGTCCGTCGAATTCCATCGTCAGTCTCCAGGTCGTAACCGGCAGCGAAGAGATGAGCGGTGTCGATGCACACACAGAGACGCTCGGGTTCACGAGAGTCATGCAAAATGAATGCGAGTTCCTCAAACGTTCGGCCAAGCGACGAACCCTGCCCCGCGGTGGTCTCCAGCGCAACCCGAGTCTTGAGCATGGGCATGGTCCTGAAAATCGAATCCAGGCTGGTCACCACTTTCTCGAGTCCCACCTCAACTCCCTGGCCCATATGGGCGCCGGGATGGAGGACAAGAAATGGAAGGCCCAGCCGGTCGGCCCGGACAAGTTCTTCC
>DATLIT010000511.1:0-4314 GCA_035539295.1 Terrimicrobiaceae bacterium
GCTCGAATGAACAGATCCTTGCTTGGAATTTTAGGACTTATATTCGCCTTTGCTTTCGGCGAACCTTTGGGCGCCGATCCCAATCCGATCCGCCTGTTCGTGAAAGAAGTCCCCTTGAAAGTGCTCGGCAAGGAAATACGCGTGATTGCCATTGAGCAGGAAGATGGCACGCCGGGTTATTCTCCAGAACAATCCGAAGGATTTCACGTCGAGGTTGTTAATCAACTCAAGGTACCCACTTCGATTCACTGGCATGGTCTTGTCCTGCCAAATCTCATGGATGGCGTTCCCTTCGTGACTCAGAACCCAATTCCGCCCGGCGGTTCCTTTCGCTACGATTTTCCTCTCAAGCAGAGTGGGACCTATTGGATGCACTCGCATTACGGTCTGCAGGAACAACTTTTTAATTCCGCGCCAATGATCATCTGGACGCCGGAAGAGCGAGGCAAGGCCGCTCGGCAACTGGTGGTCATGTTCTCAGATTTTTCGTTTACACCTCCGGGCGAAATCCTAAGTAATCTCAAGAAGGGCATGCAGATGCCCTCCATGGGAGAGCAGTCGTCGAATCCCATGAAGATGAATGACGCTAAGAAAATGACGGAAATGGCCGCACCGCCTGGCGAGGTATTTGCTCAAACGTGGGACGATCAGAAACAAGAACTGCAGCGCACGGTCGTGACAAAACGCCCCGCGGAAGTCGACGTGCAATATGATGCGCTCCTGGCCAATCGTCGGACTCTTGACGATCCTGAAGTAATTTCGGTCGATCCTGGCGAAACGGTCTTGCTTCGACTCATTGCGGCGGCCTCATCCACGAACTGCTATGTGGACACGGGTGTGTTGAACGCGGAAATTCTGGCTGTAGACGGCAAGGAAGTTCAGCCCCTGAAAGGCAACTTCTTCCAATTGGGAACCGCACAACGCCTCGATCTTCGGGTGACCATCCCGAGCGAGGGCGGGGCCTTTCCCATTCTGGCCCAAGGGGAGGGAACCAATCTGCTTAGCGGAATAGTCCTTCGCACGAAGAATGCAGTCGTTCCAGCACTCTCCCGCACCGCTCCTAAACTTACCGCTTCGTTAGATAACACTCAAGAGCGACAGCTCCGCGCTGCCAAACCGCTGGCTACGCGAGCCGCAGACCGCACTCTGCCGGCGGCCCTTGGCGGTGACATGAAGAACTATGTCTGGACAATTAATGGCGCGGCTTACCCCAATCGCGACTCCCTCGACGTTCGAATCGGTGAGCGCGTGGAGATTGATCTCACGAACAACACTAGCATGGCGCACCCGATGCACTTGCATGGCCATGACTTCGAAGTGCTCAAGATTGACGGCGAGACAATTGACGGCGCACTTCGCGATACGGTCGTCGTTCCCCCCGGCTCGAACATCACCGTGACATTCGATGCGGATAATGCTGGCATTTGGGCCTTCCACTGCCATTTGATATATCATCTTGTGACGGGGATGTTTACGGTCTTGAAATACGACGGTGCCGACGTCCAATTTTGGCAGCCGGACGAGCAAGCTTCGGAACTGAAGAACCAAGTCGAGCCTTTCCCGACGCCAAAGCCTTAGCGCCTCGGCTTCTTGTTCTTTTATATCTTTCGCGGTGCGGAACCTACAAGGTTAACGAAAAGCGAAATTTCATCGGCCACCTTGTCGAGGAACTCGCCTGCGCGGATGCCAAAGTCGCTGCGACGGATCTTAAAATTCGAACGAACGACCAGAAGGTCGCCATGAATCTTGTTGTTGGTGGTTTCTCCCAATTTGCCGGGAAGGTAGATTACATCAGCCTTGGTGAGAACTTCCTTCGTCACTTGGCTCAGAGTGAAAGTTCCCGTCACCTCCACCTCCGAGGCATCGACGCTTTTCTTCGTCACGCGGCCCACCTTTTTGATCTCGAAGCTAATTTCGGGATTGGAGCTGGCGTTCAGCCAATCCGTGCTGAGAAGATGCATCCTCATGATCGGATTGGGAACAACGAGCGACTTAGTCACTACAACGATTTTTCCTCTGGCGGTGCTAAGATTATCTGGATCGACGAGAACAGTCCCTACGATTCCTCTGGCGGTTCCATTGATCGACTCGAGCGGAGCATTCAGGCTAAAAGCGACCTGACTAACGCCGCGGGGATCTTTGAAGTCGAAGCTGAGCTCTTCCGCTTGGGCGTGGCAGAAAATGGCTGCGACGACGAGAAGGGTTGCGGACGGGATTCTCACCGCCGAGGACCGGCTTTGGAGTTTGGCATCACAAGCGTGAGCGCGAAGATGGCTGCGGAGCCGAGAAGTCCTGCGACCAGGAAATCGACCCCAGGAAGGAACCGCTCCTCGTAATCGGTAAACGTGCTGGCGGTAACGGCGTCAGTCCTTTGCACCGGAACGCGTGTCTGCGACCAACCCATGTGCGCACCGAGCGAGATCCAGCAAGCAACAATCGCCACCGCGCTAAGTGCGGCGAGCGCTCTCAGCAGCGGGACAACCTTATTCGAGCCTGACCGCGGCTTCATTCGAGGACGTTAACCTTCGATCGTGTTGATCTCAACTGGCTCGACCTTTATGCCCAGTTCCTCGAGCCAGGCTATTGCCCTCTTGATCTCTTGACGCTCACCATCGAGTTCAAGCGAGACGACTCCGATCTCTTCAGTGACGCTGGCTTGCCTGATGTTTGTCACCACCGCGAATTCTCGGCCCAGCTCATAGATGACAGGGCGGGTGATGAGACGCGATGGATACATCAACCAGAGACGAGTGACTTGTTGCGCCATGGAAGCAGTATAGACCGCTAAGGAATCAGGCACGTAGCAAAAAGTGACGGGGCCCTCGGAAGCTGCTGAGCATTTGTTTATCTCGTGGTCGTCTCACGGTTTTCGATCCGCACGGCGATCGGGTCTGCGGCATGAAGATGTATGTCTCGTTGCGGATAGGCCATTTCGATACTCGCCTCGCGGCAGAGACGATCGATGCGCAGCCGGATCTCGGTGCCGACCTTCAAGGCATCCGATCGTCCGATATCGAGCCAGAAATAGATGTGAAATGTGAGCGCGTTGTCGCCGAAAGCTTCGAAGGCGACGACAGCGGCAGGTTCCTTCAAGACGTCCGACTGCGCCTCGAGCGCGCTTGTGAGAGTGCTCATGACCAACTCTGTCGGGGTGCCATAAGCAACCCCAACGATGAAATCGTAACGATGATGGGAATCGGACAGAGTCCAATTGACGACATTCTTTTCAAGCAGGTAGCTATTGGGGACGAGAACATCGACTCCGTCAAATTTGCGGACGCGCGAGCAACGGGTGCCGAGGTTGACGACCCGGCCCAGATGTACGTCGACATCGATAAGATCTCCGACCTTGATTCTCTGCTCTGCCAGAAGAATTAGGCCGCTAATGAAGTTGTTCATCAGGGTTTGGGCTCCGAAACCGACGCCGATCGCAATGGCCCCGCCAAGAAACGCAAATGCGGTCAGCGGAATGCGAACCCAGTTGAGGGTGGCGAGAACCACCAGCACGAGAAGAAAGTAAAAGATCACCTTCTCGAGAAAAGCCGCTCGGGCAATCTCGACCGAGAAGCGACGGCCGAGGCGAGCTCGGACAAGGCGTGCGAGCGTCTTAGCGATAATGTATCCGGCGGCCAGCCCAATGACGCCGAGCACAATTTTACCAACTGTGATACCCCGTGTTCGGGTGACGAAGGCGCCGTTCTCCCCAAGGATCTTCTCTTCCGTGGTGAAGAGTTCGTGATCCCAAATATTTTCAACTCTGCTGCCGATTTCGGCAAAGCCTTGCGAAACCCGCTCCGATACGCTGCTCAGCTTTAGAAGCTGGCTGCTTTCAGCGCGCATTGTTCCAGCATGACTCAGCATCATCTCAAAAAACGAAGAGATTTCACGCACTTGATCGACGCGCTGCTGGACGAGCTCCAATCGCATCGCCTCCAGTTTAGCGGTCTGAGGATCTTTCGCCTTCGGCTGCGACTTGAGTTCATCAAGCCGAGCCTGAGCGGTCTGTAGATAGCGGCGAATCTGCTCACGCCACGGATCCGACTGAGAAAGCAGGTATTCGGCCGCCTTGCGAGCTTCGGCATAGGTGGCCGGACCAGGGTTCTCGGCCACGGCCAGAGTCGTCTTCCATACACGCAGAGCTTCGTCGAGGCCTTCGGTCCACGCCTGCCCCGCCGCGGTGATTCGAGTCGCGAATTCTCGGCTTTCTCGTGCGATCTCGATTTGGGAATCGAGCCGCTTGGCTTCCTCGTCGCCGGTGGCCTGCTGTCGATCGTGCTCGAGGCGGGAAATCGTTCCATCCAGCTCGCGGCGGGA
>DATLIT010000512.1:0-3496 GCA_035539295.1 Terrimicrobiaceae bacterium
GCATCACCGTATCAACGGCCGTCCACTTTCGCAAAGGCACCAGGGTCGGCGCAGAGCGAACAAACTCCAGCATCTGACCGGTATGGACACCAATTTCGGCGACGTCCAACCCGCCGGATTTTCGCTCGGCTTCCTCACGGAGCAAATGATACCCGAACCAATAGCGAAGCAATCGGATCGGATAGCGGACAGACTTAGCCTCCCGAGGGATACCGAAACGCTTCGACCGGACGGTTTGGTTCTCCGCAAGAAAAGCGAGATCCCAACGAAGTTGAACGAGAGATGCGACGCTCAAGGTGGCGAATCCTCGCGAGCTGCCCGCCAGCGGTCAAGCCTGCCCGTCGAGTCCGGCGAAGCGACCACGGCTACTCTTTGCGAATAAGAAGCGAGGCGGAGACCGAAACGACCAGGAGCGTAAAGACAACGACGAGCGACTGCACAGTTCCGATCGAGTACGGGGTGTCGGAAAGAAGCATCTTGACTCCGATGAAGACGAGGATGGCCGAGAGCCCATAGTGCAGGAACCGAAAAAGCTTCAGAATGCCAGCAAGTGCGAAGTACATTGCGCGCAGGCCGAGGATCGCGAAAACGTTGGATGTAAAAACCACGAAGGGATCGCGGGTGACCGCCAGCACCGCGGGAATCGAGTCCACCGCAAAGATTAGGTCCGTCGTCTCGATCGCCACCAGCACGACGCACAGCGGCGTTGCCATCCAATGGTTACCTTCCTTTACAAAGAAATGCTGGCCATGAAGTGTGGGTGTTACCGGAACAAGCCTTTGAAACAGTTTCAGGACGGGATTTTTAGTGGGATCGGTTTCCTCGGTGTCATGGCGAATCATCTTGATACCGCCGTAGATCAAGATGACGGCGAATACGTAGATCACCCAGTGAAAGCGTTCGATCAGGGCAATGCCTGCGAAGATCAAAATCGCACGCATGACCAATGCTCCCAGGATCCCCCAGAAAAGAACCCGATGCTGGTACATCGGCGGAACACGGAAATACTGAAAAACCAGGGCAAAGACGAAAACGTTGTCGATACTGAGCGCTATCTCAACCAGGTAGCCGGTCAGAAATTCCAAACCGGCTTGTGAAGCCGCCTGCCGAGTGTCGTAACCACCGATCCATCCGAGGTAAATTCCCGCGCAGAAAAGCAGCGCCAGCGCAACGCGCAGCGAAGTCGATTGGACCGCTTCGGAGAGCTTTACCTCGTGCGCCTTTCGCTGGAAGAGCCCGAGATCCATCGCCAGGAGGACGGCCACGATCAGAAGAAAAATTGCCCACCAATACCATTCCATAAGTCGTGCGATACGAGTTACGCTCCGGCACAGCTCGTCTCTCGCGAATGCCGATCTCTCGGGCTGCTTCGGGCACGAGCGGAAACCCATACATTCGCCCGGCTTGGATTCTCATGAAAAAGACGGGTAGTCATCAGCAGCTCGGCCTAACTAGTGGATGCGTCGATCATGCGCAAGACTCATTGCCCGCCCGAAGAAGATCCGCAACCCTTCACCGCACCGAGGAAAAAGCCTATTGAACGCGTGCATCTCAGTGCTCGCTTCGCCGGCAGGCGGAGAATTGTCGTGACAGATTCTGTTCGTCCCCCGCTAGACAAGGAGCAGGACGAGAAACTGCGCACAGAGAATGTGCTGCAGCATGGCTAGTGGATAGACTGGCGCGTAGGACACCGGAGGCGCATCTTTGTTCATAAGAGTATTGGCAAACGCGAGCGCAGGAGGATCTGTCATGCTCCCGGCGATCAATCCGCTGAGAACGACAAAGTTCATCTTCAGTAGAGTACGCGCCACGATCCCCACAAGCAGCGGAATGACGGTGAACAAGCCTGCGAATAGCCAAAGGCGTCGTCCTGACTCAGTAGCGTCTCTATGAAGCGCGATCCCGCCTTCAGTCCGACGCACGCGAGGAAGAGCACAATGCCAAGTTCTCGTAGAGCAAGATTCGCGTCTGACGGCATGTACCAGATCACTCGACCGA
Source organism: Terrimicrobiaceae bacterium (assembly GCA_035539295.1). GTDB lineage: Bacteria > Verrucomicrobiota > Verrucomicrobiia > Chthoniobacterales > Terrimicrobiaceae > DASTFP01. Next base: position 1,999 of record DATLIT010000512.1, read on the forward strand.
TGCGACCCAGCCACTTTAGAAAGGACGCGCGATCAGGTGCGGAGCGGCCGATCTTCGCCCCTGCTCATGCCAGAGGGACTCATGCCAAAGAGACGCGCCGAGCTGCAGCTCTGCTTGCAGCCAATTGTCGAGAGCCCGTCCCTCCGGTTTTCCTTCCTGCTCCCAGATGAAATAGGCGCACACCGAGATGTCGTCTTCGGTTGCTGCAAAACAAGCGTCGGACATATGTTTTTCGTTAACACGTAACCCAGCGCAAAAAAATGCCAACTATTCGATAATTTCGGTGGGTCGTTGTCGCTTCATGGGTTCGGATCGGTATGCCTCAGCAAGCCGGTCCCTTCCACCCACTCAAAATGTCGAGGAATCTCTTTTCATCCCGGAAAAATATTGGGGTGCGTCGTCCGCTTTTCGGCATACTCCGATACTCAAGCACATAATTTGCATTGCAGGTGCTAGCATTTGGGACACAATCGAGCACTGCGGATCGAAAAAGATGTTAACTGGCGCGTGGCGGAGACTCACCCCACTCTAATGCTGTGTGGCGCGGCCCGATTGAGGTGACGCTGCAGGAAAAGCTCCTACTCCAAAGGGTCGAATTGGACGCAATCCACGACATTTACCGCTACATAAAGCTCGAGCGCCTGCGAGGAGGTCACGGGGAGGCGTCGCAATGAGCTTTCCCGTACCGACCAATGAGACAGAGCGGCTTGCCGCCGTTCGTACGCTCAATATCCTCGATACCGCCCCCGAAATTGCCTATGACGAAATCGGGGAACTGGCCGCGGAAGTTTGCCAGTGTCCAGTCGCCTATATCAGCTTGATGAGCGACGATCGGCTCTGGCTCAAGGCCAAGTACGGTTTGCCACCGGATTTCAACCAGTGCCCGCGCGAGATCTCCTTTTGTGCGACTACAGTCTGCGGTACCGAGATGGTGGTCGCGTCCGATTTGCGGCAGGACGCGCGGTTCAGCGAAATCCCCTTCGTCACGGGAGAGCCATATTTTAAGTTTTATTGTGGCGTGCCGCTCATCACCGTCGAGGGCTATGCGCTGGGAACATTGTGTGTAGTGGATTTCGAGCCCCGGCAGCTTACCTTCAACAGACCGAATCGCTGAGGCGCCTCTCGCGCCAGGTGATGACCCAACTGGAATTGCGCCGACAACTGGTCGAGTTTGACCAGGCCATCAAGGAACTCGAAGAGGCGCGGGCGGATATCGCCACGGAAAAAACACGAACCGAGGAACTGCTCCTCAATATCCTACCCATGGCAATTGCCGAGGGGCTCAAGAGGACTGGCAAGGTGCAGCCGAAATATGTGCCCTCGGCGACGATCCTGTTCGCGGACTTCAAGGACTTTACCCTATTGACTGAACGCACCGAGCCCAATGCGCTTATTGGGCTCCTCGACCAATATTTCACCGCCTTCGATGAGATCGTTGCGCGTCATGGGCTGGAGAAACTCAAGACAATCGGCGATGCCTATATGGCCGCCGCGGGCG
>DATLIT010000513.1:0-3906 GCA_035539295.1 Terrimicrobiaceae bacterium
CCCTGTTGGTTGAGACCGACCTGCCACATGTCGCCGTAATCGTTGGCGGTGTACAAGATCGCAATCTCACCATAGATCTTCATCGCAAAGTCCGGTTCCTTGTAGAAGTTTAAGCCTGGTGGAACCTCCTTGATGTCCGCAAAATAGCCTTCCGTAAAGATGGGATGGTTGGCGGGCAGCGGCTCAAAATTCTTGTCCACATCAGGAATGACACGCTTCATCTCCCGCCTGAAGGCGATGTCAAAGCGCGATCGCAATCCGGGCAATGAGCTGTCGCCCCAAATGCATCCACCCATGCGCACATACTTCTGGAGGTTTTCCACTTCCTTATCTGTCAATCTAAAATCCCGGGTGCCGGTGAGAAAAATGAACGGCGGCTTGACGGAAAAGATTTCGTCGCTGTCGAGTTTTATCGCCTCAACATTCTTATAGTTGGTCTTGATCTTATCCTTCGACCAGGCGCTCATCAGGTAGAGCAGGTTTGGTAGACTCCCGGTCTCGATTTGCTTTCCCGCGGAGATGCGCACCGTCGAGTTCCAGTTGCCGCCACTGTATTGGCCGATATAAGCAGTGAATTCGAACTCCCGCGAGCGAGTGCCTACGCCGCTCCCCTGGCCTTTCCCCCAACCTCCTGTGAATGCCTTGATTTGCGCCGCGACAGCGGTGCTCATCCCGTCCATACCGGCACCTGAGGTGGGCGGCGCGACCGCGGGTTGCGAAGGCGCTGTCGGCGTCGTCGTGATTGGCGCCGTAATGATCGGATCCATGGCGAAGTTCAACGGATTTGCCGCGGTCGTCGTGATCGTGCTGATCTGTGATGAGCTCACCGCGGCGGGAACCGCCGCCACATTGAATGTGGTCTCCTGTGGCGGAGGCTGTTGCGTCGCCGGAGGAGCAGCAACCTCTTTCGCTTGCACAAACCCTCCCCACTCGCCCTCAAAATCCGGCGGCTCCTGCACCGCGCGATAAAGCACGGTGCCTCCAAACAACGCGATGAGAACGGCGTGGAGAGCAGCAGAAATCGTAAAGTCCCGCGAATTGCTCAGCTTGCTCAGCAGATTTTGCACCAATCCAGCGACGTCCACAGACATTCGCAAACGTATATACGTGAGGCCTGACCGTTTTCAAGACGATCACAACCACGGCGCCCAGCGTTTGCTGCGGTCTTAAGTCCTAATCTACTCTTACTCTACCCACTTTCCCGAGACGACACTCTAAGAATTATAAGGCCGCCAGCAGCGAGTTGCAGGGCGACCAATGATTGGGATTACCTGCAGTCAAAGCGAGAGCTCTGGTTCGTGGCTGACTTTAGTCTTCAAACCCGGACGCCCAGGCAGGCTGCCCGTTATGGATCGCGTATTCCATTACTCTGCCTTTGAGAATCCCTGATTGCGTATCGAACACTTCGACGGCGGCAGGTCCTCGCTCACCTCGTGACTTTATGACGATTTCCATGTTGTTGTTGATAATTTCCCATCGTTCAACGTTGGGCAACTCAGTTCGTATCAAGCAGACGGTCATTCCGCGGCGCAGCAGGCGCACGCTAGCTTGTTCCACGCTCACATCAAGCGGGGGATAACCTCCCTTCCTTGCAGGACTTACCGCGCAGCCCGCACCAAGAACAAGCAGAGCTGCCAAAGTGGCGAGGATCACGGGTCGAGGTTTCTGGGCGCGCACGACGGGAGTTAAGATGCGGAGCATGCTTCTACTGAATAGTGCGAACCTGGCAAATAAAATATCTTGTTCGACCGCAACCCAAAAAGAAAGCCGCCTCGAGTTTCCCCGAGGCGGCTTTTGATTCTTTGAGACGCGTCTATCGCGTCGGAATTAGTAGTCCATTCCGCCCATTCCTCCGCCGCCGGGCGGCATCGGCGGGGTCTTCTCCTTTTCCGGAACCTCTGTGACGAGGGCCTCGGTAGTGAGGAGCAGACCGCTGATGGAAGCGGCGTTCTGCAGCGCGCTGCGGGTCACTTTGGTTGGGTCCACAACGCCAGCTCTGACGAGGTCTTCATACTCACCCGTCGCTACGTTGTAGCCTTCATTGCTTCCCTTGCGCTTCTTGACTTCCTGCACGATGAGGGCTCCCTCCTTGCCGGCGTTATCTGCCAGGGTGCGGAGGGGTTGCTCGATAGCCCGACGGACGATTTGGAGTCCGATCTTCTCGTCGCCTTCGAGCACAAGGCTATCGAGCGCCTTTTGCGAACGGATGAAGGCAACTCCACCGCCCGGAACGATCCCTTCCTCAACGGCCGCGCGAGTTGCGTGGAGCGCGTCTTCGACGCGAGCTTTCTTTTCCTTCATCTCGGTCTCGGTCGCGGCGCCGACATTGATGACCGCCACGCCGCCCGCGAGTTTGGCCAGGCGTTCCTGGAGCTTCTCGCGATCGTAGTCGCTGGTGGTCTCTTCGATCTGACGCCGGATCTGGGTGACACGGCCCTGGATGTCCGCGTTCTTGCCCTCGCCTTCGATGACCGTAGTGTTCTCCTTGTCGATCATGATCCGTTTGCCCCTTCCGAGATCCTCAAGCGTGATGTTCTCCAACTTGATACCGAGATCTTCGGTAATGACGCGTCCTCCGGTCAGGACAGCGATGTCTTCGAGCATGGCCTTGCGCCGATCACCAAAGCCAGGGGCTTTGACGGCTGCAACTTGGAGCGTGCCACGGAGTTTGTTGACGACAAGCGTGGCAAGCGCCTCGCCTTCGACATCTTCGGCGATGATCAGAAGCGGCTTGCCGGCCTTCGCCACCTTCTCGAGAAGCGGCAGCAGATCCTTGAGGCTGCTGATCTTCTTCTCATGAATCAGGATGTAGGCGTTCTCCAGAACCGCCTCGAGACTTTCGGCATTGGTCACAAAATAGGGCGAAAGATAGCCCTTATCGAACTGCATGCCTTCGACCACATCCAGCGTGGTCTCAATGCTCTTGGCTTCCTCCACCGTGATGGTGCCATCCTTGCCAACCTTGTCCATGGCGTCGGCGATGATCTGACCGATCGTGGTGTCCCAGTTGGCCGAAACTGTCGCCACTTGGGCGATCTCGGAGCTATCCTTAACCTTCTTGCTGATCTTGGCGAGCTCAGCAACAACGGCTTCAACGGCCTTGTTGATTCCGCGTTGCAGGCTGGTTGGGTTCGCGCCCGCGGTGACGTTCTTGAGGCCTTCGCGGTAGATTGCCTCGGCGAGAACGGTCGCGGTGGTGGTCCCGTCACCGGCTATGTCGCTAGTCTTGCTGGCGACTTCGCGGACAAGCTGGGCTCCCATATTTTCATAGGAGTCCTCGAGCTCGATTTCTTTGGCGACGGTCACGCCGTCCTTTGTGATGGTGGGGCTGCCGAATTTTTTGTCGAGAATCACATTGCGACCGGCCGGGCCGAGGGTGGCCTTTACGGCTTTCGTGAGCTTCTCGATGCCGCGGAGCAGCGAGTGCCGCGCGGATTCGTCAAACGTGAGTTGTTTGGCTGCCATATTAGATAATTACTATTGATCTGTTAATCGTTGCGAAGCACTAGCCGATAATGCCGAGGATATCGTCCTCACGCATAATCAGGTAGCTCTCGCCTTCAATTTTCACTTCTGTGCCGCCGTATTTGGAGATCAGAACTCTGTCTCCCTTCTTGACGGTAAACTCGATGAGCTTTCCATCGTCATCGCGTTTTCCCGTCCCGAGGGCAACTACCTCTCCTTCCTGGGGCTTTTCTTTGGCGGTATCGGGAATAATGATGCCACCCTTCTTGACTTCCTTCTCTTCGAGCGGGTGCACGAGCACTCGATCGCCGAGAGGCTTGATGTTCACATTGGCCATAGGGCTGTCGATTTTTTCTTCTTGTTGGTTGGTTTTTAACGTTGATCCCCACTGCCGCATAGGCGGCCGGGAGACGATTGTTAAAGTTTGTCGATCAACTCTTC
>DATLIT010000514.1:0-2983 GCA_035539295.1 Terrimicrobiaceae bacterium
TGTTCAAACGCGATCTTGATGACAACCATCGCAGAAGGGGTTCTTGTAGTCCATCGCAACTGCGATGAGGCGGCGGCCGTGCAAGAAACACGTTCGAATGGGCGAACGCTCATCGCGCCAAGGCATGGAGCCGATGATGCGACGTTTTAAGGTGCAGGTAAAGATCCCGGTAGATCTGTTCGTAGCGCGCTTGCAATCGCTTCGAATTTTCTCCAATTGGCTCGACACTGATTTCTTCCCGACGGGCGACGCGGGCGGCCGAGGAGGCATCGGAAAAGACGCCGCAGCCTATGCCGGCCAAGAGAGCAGCGCCCAAGCTGACAGTTTCGCGAACTGGATTGATCCTCAGCGGCAAACCATGCAGATCCGCTTTGATTTGGGTGAGCAGGCGGTTCTCGAGTGAGCTTCCAATGGTGAGAATCCTTTCAAACGGTGGCAGCTCTGCCGCGGCTCTGATTGCCTCTGCGCTCGCGCGCGCCTCGAAGGCGATTCCTTCGAGGATCGCTCTGAACATCGCTGCTTGCGATGTGGTCGACTTGATTCCAACAAACGCTGCAGCGGCTCTTGGATCCGGATGCGGCGTCTGGCTGCGGGTCAGATGAGGCAAGAAAATCGGAACCGGTTCATCCACTGTCTCCGCTTTTCGGACGAGGTCTGAAGTGGTTGCCGCGCCGCCCAGCTCGCGACGAAACCATTCGACGGCCGCCCCGGCGGTCTGAAGTCCACCTGCCAAATAGTAGATGGGTTCTTCGATCCAGACGGCGCCTTGGGCCAGTCCATTCTTGACGACGGCATCGTTGAAAAGCGGCTTGTGGCAGACGGCGATGACGGATTCCGAAGTTCCAATGCTGTCGAACAACACCCCCTCGGCGAGGCCGCCAGCAGCGAATGCCCCGCTCAGGTGGTCATGGATCCCAACGCTGACTACTGCAGTGGTTGGCAGATTCGTCGCCCTCCCGCTGGCTGGCGTGACATAGCCGAGCGGACTGCCACTCTTGCGCACAGGAGGAAGGCAGGATGCAGGCACACCTGCGGCTTCCAAAATTTCGCTCGACCAATCTCCACGCTTCAGGTCGTAGATAAGAGTTCGGCAAGCCAGACTTGGATCCGTAGCAGCGACCCCGCAGAGGCGGAAGGCTATGTAATCGGCGAAGAGAAGCCAATAACGGGCCCGCCGAAACGCGTCAGGGAAGTGGTTTCTTATCCACAGAATTTTGCAAAGGGAGAACATTGGATCAGGCGTGATGCCCGAAATCCGGAACAGGGTCTCGTACCCGATCCGCTCACGAATGAATTCGTATTCCTCGACAGTTCGAAGATCAAACCAGGCGATTGCCGATGCCAACGGCTCACCTTGCGAATCCACCGGAATTATTGACTCCGCAAGACTCGAGACAGCGATCCCTTTGACAGCCTCGCGGTTTTGCAATTGTGAGATTACCGTGCGAATGGCGCGACAGGCGGTCTCCCAAAGCGGACCCGGCTCAAAATCTGTCCAGCCCGATTTTGGATAAGATTGAGGAGTCGGCTCGCTGGCTTGGGCGATGACGTTTCCGCTCTCTTCGAGAGCGAGACACTTGACGTTAGTGGTTCCTACATCGAGTCCCAATACCACGTCTTGGTGCGGCATATTCTTTTGGATTTCAGTATCGTGTTTAGACTTCGTGGAGTTAAGGCGTAGAACGAGCGGGCATTGACATCTTGTCCGTTTCCCGGCGATTGCGCGAATCAGTTTTAAAGTCGCGCGTAAGTCGAGGGCGAGACGTCAGCTCAGAGATTGAATCTCAATTAGGCGTTAAGAGCGCACGTTACTTGACCGGTCAAAGCGGTAGTGCCATTGTTGTCTTGCACGGAAGCGGTTCCGCTGGAAGGGGGCGCTGTGGCTCCAGACTCCCGGTGTGCTCGCCGGTGGACGATCAGTGCGGAAGGCCCAACAATATGGCCGACTTACCCCCCGAACACGGATCAGCAGAGGCCGAAGTTGGCCTTCTTGGAATCATGGCGAGAAAGTCCATGATCGTGTCGGCGCTCCGTTGGCTTCGCCGCTTATTTCTGGATCTCGATTCTTGCGTTTCGCCGCATGAGATGATCCGCCGAATGGCCATTAGTCCGCCATTTCTTGCCCCCGCAGCAATCAGAGCGTCTGAGGCCTGCGACGCCTGCTTCGACCAGCAGCAATCAAGGAGAAAGTAATATGTCAAAACCACCCATCCCTGCACATGTGCCTGGCACAACCAGAGGTGAGCGACTCGCGCTCGATAAGGGTATTGAAGCCGGACGCGGCGATCAGAAATGGTATCGCACTGCAAGAGACTCGACAGGTGTGTGCCCCGCCGATCGTCGTCCGATACATCCCGACATGCCAAATATTCCGCCTGCGTAGGAGGCTTTGAACGGCGTCCATGACTCCAGAATCCGGCTTCGCAAGTGACATCGCCGAGTGGCCCGATGTTGTCCAGCAGAGTCCGGTGGCGACGATGCGCCGTTTTGTTCGGACCCGCACCGAGTCCGGAATAACGCGTCCCGCGCCGGAGCATTGCGAACTTTGTGGCGTCGAACTACCGCGCACGCATCGGCATCTCCTCGAGATGACCAATCGGCGGGTCGTCTGCGCGTGTGATCCATGCGCGATGCGGTTTCACGATGTGATTGGCGGTCGGTTCAAGTTGATTCCGCGTGATCCGCGGGTTCTGCCAAAGTTTAAACTCTCGGATGCGGAATGGGAAAATCTCAGCCTGCCAATCGATCTGGCATTTTTTTTCTTTAGCTCATTGCTGAAAAAAGTGACGGCCATGTATCCCGGGCCGGCCGGTGCGACCGAATCGCTTCTCCCACTGACCGCATGGACGACCCTGGTTGCCGACAATCCACGACTCGGGCGGCTCGAGCCAGACGTCGAGGCACTCCTCGTCAATCGCGTTGGGGAGACTCGCGAGTGTTTCATCGCGCCGATAGATGCGTGCTACGAACTGGTCGGAATTAT
>DATLIT010000515.1:0-8007 GCA_035539295.1 Terrimicrobiaceae bacterium
GACATCGAATCGCGCCCCATTTTCGCGGTACACGTCTGATGGTGGTAAGTGGAGGCCGCATCGCGAATGAAGTCTTCTAGGGCCGCTCCTCTCAGGTTGCCAGGCATGACTTCGCGTTTTGTGAAGGGTCGAAGCGCAGGCGAATTGCCAATCTCGCGACAAAGTTCCACGTGCGCTACGGCGGCCTTCAGGTCGTCCGGGTGGGACAGTGTATTGGCCTCGATCTGTATAGGGTCGTCGGGGTTAGGTCCGGTCAAGCGAATCTGGCCTTGGCTCTTCGGGCGTACGACACCTGCATACAACGTCCAAGAAGCCGCGGGTGGATTGAACTTAGCGCCTGTCTCGGCGCTGCAGAGCGGAAGTTCCACTTGGCAGGTCTGCAAATCCGGAGTGTCAAGACCGGGATTGCTCTTCCAAAAGAACGTTGCCTCGCCTCCATTGTTGCGGGGAGCGACCGATTGTTGATACTCCCAGACACAACCAATACCAAAATGATCCTGAAAGTTCTGTCCCACACCGGGAAGATGCTGGACGACCGGTATGCCCAGACGTTGTAGCTCAGCCCGATCGCCAATGCCAGAAAGCATCAACACCTTTGGTGTGTGCATCGCGCCCAACGAAAGAACAACCTCGAGTCCAGCCGTGATGCATTGGATTTTTCCGTCAAAAGCGATCTCGACACCAGTGGCCCGCTTTCCCTCTAAAGTAAGCTTGGTAACCAATGCGTGCGTGAGCACGGTCAGGTTCGGCCGGTCCATGTAGGGGAAGACATGACTTCGAAAGACGGATAGGCGCTTTCCATCGCGTACGTTCACATCGATAATAGAGGCCCCGCCGCCGCCTTCCATCATTCGGCCATTGTTGCTGTCGAAAGTTGGCATCCCGATGGAACGCGCACCTTCCACCATGGCCGGAGCGATTGGATTCGGGTCAGGCGCGGACTGCACGAAAACCAACCCGCCGGTTCCGCGGCGTGTGGGGTCTGGTGCGCCCTGCCAATCTTCAATCCGGCGGTAGATCTTCAGTACCGACTCATAGTTCCATGCTGTGTCGCCAGACTCGGATGCGAAGAAATCCCAATCGTTCTTATGTCCGTGTGCCCAACCCATCCCATTGATGCTCGATCCCCCGCCCAGCACCTTGCCCATACTTAGCGGCATGGAACGTCCTTTGAGGTGTGGATTGGGCTGGCCCACAAACTTCCAATCGCGCTCGGTCCCCAGGTTTTCAACCCAGCGAGCCGGTTCTGTCACGCTTGGCACCTCGTCGCTGCCGCCTGCTTCGAGCAAGAGCACGCTGACCTCGGGATTTTCGGCCAGGCGGCGCGCAACTACTGATCCGGAGGAACCTGACCCGCAGACGATGAAGTCGTACTGCGACGTTAGACTGTCCTTGAGCTTCCGCTGGTTCTCACGAACGCGCTCCGCGAAATCTACCGCTGATTGTTTTCCATTATTCAAATTCATCTGGAATGTTCCTTTCTGATGTGAGGCACTTAGCATAATAACCACGATTCCCTGGCGCCCCGATCAACTCGATCCTCAAGGTCATCGTTATTTTGTTTGGCCCGGACAGGCTGGTTCTACGACTACAGAACTGGATGTTTTCGCCTATCGTCTGTTCGCAATGACCTGTAGATTGCAGAATTCCTTGAGCCCATCTTCGCCGAATTCAATGCCAATCCCTGAATTCTTATGACCGCTGAATGGAACGTTGGGATGGAGATTGAGGTGTTGATTGATCCAAACCATCCCGGCATCAAGCCGACGTGCAACGGCGTCCAGTAACTCTGGATCTGTGCCCCACACGGAGGCTCCGAGGCCATATGGCGTCCCGTTGGCCAGCCGGACCGCTTCGTCGAGGTCCTTGTACTTGATAACGGCCCGCAATGGTCCAAAGTTTTCTCGGATTACGTAAGCCGCTTCCGCAGGCGGATTGTCCAGGAGGGTGATGGGAAAAAACAGGCCGGCACCCTCCGATGGAACTTCCCCTTGATAGAGGATCGGAGCCTTCGCCTCTTGAATCTCTTCCCATGTGGTTTGCATGCGAGCGAACTGGGGCCGGTTCTGTATAGGGCCCAGGGTGGTCTCGGGATCAAACCCATCGCCGAGTTTCTGATTTTGAGCACAGGATATGAGTGCTTCCGTAAGAGCTTGATAGATGCTCTCGTGTACGAAAAGGCGTTTGAGGGTGACACACCCCTGGCCACTGAGTGCGAACATGCTCTGAAACAGGTACTCGGCGATTGCGTGAGGATCAGCATCCGGAAGGACAATACCGGGATCGTTCCCGCCCAGCTCAAGGGTCAAGTGTTTCAGGGTTGGAGCGGCGGATGCGAAGACCTTGCGTCCGGTTTCCGAAGATCCTGTGAAGGAGACCTTCTGGAAGCCCGGGTGGGACGTCATCCAGGGGCCAAGGTCATCCCCTCCGCTGATCACATTCAAAACGCCGGGCGGAAGGATCTCACGAATGTAGTCGGCGGCTCGAAGTACCGTAAGAGGGGTAAAGACCGCAGGCTTTAAGACAACGGTGTTGCCGGCCAACAGAGCTGGGAGCACCTTTGTGAAGGACAGCAAGAACGGGAGATTCCACGCACTGATCGCGGCGACAACACCCAGTGGAACATAACGTTTCGTGATCTGTCCGACACCGGTTTCATTCCATGTCGAATTTGGCAATTCCATCTGAAGTAACGCGGGGGCATAGGTCTCGAGAACCCATGTGACCTCGAATTGCGCCATGCCATAAGGTCGGCCGTTTTCCGCTATTAGGATCGTGCAAAGCTCATCGGTATGAGCTTTGAGCTCTTCCATGGCATTCGCAAGAAGATCCCTTCGCTCGTTCCAAGTCTTGCTGCTCCAAAGGGGAAAGGCTGCCTTCGCAGCCTGGACCGCCTGGTCGAGACCATCTTTCTGGGTGTCGGTCACGCTGGCAAGTTCTTCTCCAGTCACAGGATCGGAGATCTTTATCGTTCTGGAAGAGTCGATTCTTTGGCCGTTCACTATATTCGGAAACCCCGCGGTCAGACGAGCCTTTGTTAGCGCTTGCTCGCGATTGGGATGGGGTAGTCGTCGGTTTCGAGACGGTATTTGCCTCTGCGTAGAAGCATGGCGCGATGTTGCAACACTCGTTGCGGAACTAAGGGATTGTATTTGCATAACCCCACAATCGGCACTGCAAAGCGTGTTAGCTAATATTCTTGTGGGAGATTCTTCGTTATCCACCTAGGGGCAAAAGCTCCTTATCCCTTTTGAAGGGGGTAACCCAACGCCCCACCCACTGATGAATGCCTTCTTGGATAAACCGAAGCTACTTGCAACAATCAGGGACCAAAGATCTATCCGATCAGGATCAGGAGCATGAGCATGAGCAGCGCAAGGAAGCCTACGAGCTAGCTGCCTCGATCTTGTTTGGTGAAACAGCTATGATCTTTGTTCCCTTGCCAGGCTCGCTCGAGATTGTGAGTGTGGCACCGATCTGTTCTGCGCGTTCCTTCATTCCGAGTAGGCCAACCCCCCCGTTGGTTTGACCAACAACAAAGCCTTTGCCGTTATCGAAAAGCTCCAGGTGGACCGTGTCGGATTTGAAACATAATCGGATGTGAAACTCAGTTGGGTGGGCATGCTTGAGCGCGTTACTCAAGGCTTCCTGCCCGATGCGGAGCAGGGTTTCTTCAATCTTCGCCGGGAGAACCCTTGGCTCACCTTCCAAGGAGAAGCTTGTTCGGAGGGAAGCGCCTGCGGTTGTGTTTTTGAGCATGGATTGAAGGGCTTCTGCAAACCCGCTCTTATCCAACGCCTGTGGACGCAGTGCATGCACCGAGCGACGCGCCTCGCCGAGACTTTCGCGGGCAATCTCGCGAGCGCGACGCACACGTTGCACGGCGGCGTCGGGGTTTTCATCGAACAAGGCTTCTTCCGCTGCTTCCATTTGCAGGATCACACCCGTGAAACCCTGTGCGAGCGTGTCGTGGACATCACGCGCCAAACGGGCGCGCTCTTTGAGGATGGCAGCCTGGCGCTCTTGCTCGGCGACCTGTTGCCCATGAACAGCCATTATGACGTGCTGTGCGAGAGACTGAGCCAGCTCTATTTCGTCAGGCCGATAGGTGCCCGCTTCAGAGTGATGGATGCTGATGAAACCGCGAAATTCTCCAGCGAGAAACATGGGGACACTTACCAGTCTTTTAGTCTTTCGACTCGTCAGATACTTGCGCCATTCTGAAGTGAGGCGTGAGTCATCCTCGACATCTTCGCAGACAGCGGTCGACTTAGTAGCGAGCATGCCTGTAAAAAAAGGGATTTGTTTCCATGAAGAGGAAGTCCTGACAAATGGATGATCGGCTTCGTCCGTAACGATTGGCTCATCGTTGACAATAACAGTGTGCAAACGCAGCGAGTCATCGTTTTGCTCCCGTAACCAGAGCATGACGCGATGAGCGCGCAGAGGTTGTGCGATTGTTCTTAGTATCTCCGCAATGTACTTTTCCGGCGCCGGTTCTTTAGCGAGAACATCGAGGCTGCGCATTATTACTTCCACATGACTGCTCGCGAGTTCTTCAGCTGCCTTCTTTGCTTCTTCGGCCTGCTTGCGCTGTGTAATGTCCACGGTTGCGCCGATCATCTCGATGACTTCTCCTGCGTCATTGATCACGGGCCTTCTCAGATTACGGACATATCTGATGCTCCCATCCGCCAACATGATTCTGTATTCATACGAATGCTCTACTTTGTTGCGAATGCCCTCTTCGACTAGCGCTCTCGTGCCGGTGCGGTCGTCGGGGTGTACCCGTTGCCAAAATCTTTCCATACTCGGGATTCCGTCTGCCGGATTGAATCCAAAAATCCGGTAGATTTCGTCCGACCAGTAGAGTATTAGGTTCGCACGCGGGTCCCATGCCCAACTGCCCGTTTTCGTGAGTTTCTGGGCCTCTGCGAGATAGGCCTCGCTTCGTTTCAATGCCTGCTCGGCGCGCTTCTGGTCCTCGATCTCTGTACCAGCGCCGTACCAGTTGAGAATCTTCCCCTGCTCATCATAGGCGGGTACCACACGAACCAAAAAACACCGATATTCGCCGTCCGCCCTACGGACCCGTACCTCTCCCTCTAACGGCTGACCGGTGGCGAGTGAGGCTCGCCACTTCCGAACAAATTGTTCAACGTCGTCGGGGTGAACTGTTCTGCTCCAACCCCATCCGAGAATGTCCTCAAGCGAGAGGCCAAGGTATTCGGTCCAGCCGCGGTTCACAAATGTGGCGGTGCCGTCTGGCAAGGTCATCCACACCATGGCGGGAATTCTTTCGATGACCTCACGAAGCTCTCTCTCGCTACGTCGGGCGGCCTCTTCGCGTGCTTGTTCGGCCCGCTTCCGGTCTTCAACGTCAACAGCGATGCCGTACCACTTCAGGATCCTGCCCTGCTCGTCCAGCAATGGCACGCTGCAAACCGTGAACCAGCGATACCGCCCGTCAGCAGCGCGGCGAAAGCGAACCTCGTTCTGAAACGGCTGGCCGGTTGCCACCGACTTCTGCCAGGAGGTTAAGTGTTGCTCCGCGTCTTGTTGATGGACTGCACGCAGCCAACCAGAGCCCACGGTCTCTTCCAGTGAAAGTCCTGTATATTCCGTCCAGTTTTTATTAACGTACGTGCAGGAGCTATCAGGTGATGCGCTCCAGGCCATAGCAGGTAGCGCCTCGATCAGTTCGCGCAACTCGCTCTCGCGTCTGCGTTCTGCCTCTTGGGCGCGCTTGCGATCTTCGATGTCGGCGGCAATGCCATACCATTCGACAATTTCTCCGCGCTTGTTACGGACGGGCAGCGCACGAGACAAAAACCACCGATACTCCCCATCAGCCCGGCGGTACCGGACCTCTTGCTCCAGCGGTTGGCCGCTAGCGAGCGATAGTCGCCAGGCCGCAAGGTAGCGATCAACGTCATCCGGGTGAACTGTTCTCGGCCAATCAAAGCCAAGAATCTCTTCAAGCGACAGACCCAGGTATTCGGTCCACGCGCGATTAATGAACGTGCCTTTGCCATCAGGCGCGGCGATCCACACCATCGCTGGAATGGCATCGATCACGTCTCGAATCTCACTCTCGGCGCGGCGGACAGAGTCTTCGCGCGGAGGATTCATGAGCCTGGCTGTTCGACTATTCGTTATCGACTATGCTTTTATACATAGCAGCGGGAAAAAGCGCCAGCAGAACTTTCCGCCTTTTCTGTCTTCATTTGGGTGTTACAAAACCTCTTCAAAGCGTCGGATTTTCGGTAGCTAAATTCGCAGCATCGGAGAATTTCAATTTGAAATTAACCAGTGACTTTGAATCACTTTTTTGGAGGGCATTGCCCCGTATTGCGAAATCACCCAAGTGAGCAGTCCTGGTTGGACTCGTTACAAGCCGACCAAAATGTTACGAGTGAAGAAAGGTCCGCCCAAGACCACAGGAATCAAATCAAGTTGATGCCAAGCGCCGAAATGTGAAGAGTCGCTTCAAACCGCAGTCTCCGCCGCCGCCGAGAGCGAGCGCGAACTGCATGTGGGTCGTTGAAGCGCGCCAGCAAAAGCCTGTCGCTCTTGGTTTTTTGTAATGCAAAAACTCGGAGCCCACAAGGTCCGGTACCTTTTTTCAGCTACGCCTTTTCTATAGCCGAGACAGGAAATCTCCGAAGGAAATTTCTCCTCGGCCGAGCCCCTGAACCCGACCATTTGGTACCTTTTTGACATTGGCCGTTTGAAGGACGGAAGGGGGTCCGCTACACCGCCGGTGAACGCCCGCTCGGACTCATCTTGAGGCGTGCCGTCAGCTCAAGATCCGCGGCTCTCGCGGGCGGCGACTACGGCCGCATAACGCAGTCCCCGATCCGCGACTGAGATCGCCCGCCCACGGGGGATTGATTCTGCGGCAAGGTTTGTGGAGACATGGCCCGGTGCCATTTCGATGAATAAGTTCGTTCCGAGCTCGCGCAGGACTTCGAGCGTCGTCGAACCAACGCACCGGATGCCTTCTCCAGGCGATCCGCGACCGACTGGAGCAGCGGGCAATGCGACGGAACGGTGACCGCACGTCGCTCGGCACGGCGAGCGCCGTGTTGAAGCGCCTGCGCGATGACGGCAGCGAGCGCAGCATCGCTTCCAGCGATGACGATCTGCCGGGGCGCATTGATATTGGAAACGTAGACGGGAGACTCTGTAGTCCGGATCTGCTCGACGAGGTTTCCGACACGGATTTCGTCAAGGCCGTCAATGAAGGCAAGACCATAGCCGCTGGGGAAAGCGGCTTGCATTAGCTCGCCGCGTGGCTGGACAAGAGATAAGGCATTCAAAGGACATCGTGCCGCAGGCAACCGCTGCACCAAACGCGCCGATCGACATGACGGCGACCACGGCCGGGAGGACGTTTTCCGCCATCAATGTGCGGCCGTAGCGACGCCGGCGATCAAGAGCGCGGTCTGAACCGCAACGGTCGAGTGCAACGCCTCGGCATTGTCGAGCGCACCAATATCTTGTCGGAGGAGGGTGCGCGCCTCCGCGATCGTGCGTGTGACCTCCGGGTGTTGCGGCAGATAGTGCAGCAGGCCTTCGTTTTGGGCGCCCTGTCCTGGGAACAGGAAGGCGACGCTCATGGCACTGCCCTTATGAGCACAGAAGACGTGTGCGCTATCCAGGGATCACCCATGAGACGAGCACCGTGCGGCGTGCGCACGAGGACATGCGTCGGTTTCGCTGCGAGATCGGCGAGCGACACATCGCCGTGCGGCGTTTCGAGCAGTACGTCGATTCGCGCTGGCGCCGCCGCTTGAACCAAAACAGCTCGCAGAGCGTCCGCTTCGTGTGGCTCGAGCCGGTGAGCCTGGCGGAGAATCACATCGAGATCGCTCGACGGAGTGGCTGTCGCTGCGCCGGTCGCAAGTTCGAAGTCAACACTGCGGCCGGGTCCCCAACGGTAACCGCGGCGTTCCAGGAGAGGCGCGACCCGGGCCAGCGCAGCCAAGGCTGGCACTGCATCCC
>DATLIT010000516.1:0-3660 GCA_035539295.1 Terrimicrobiaceae bacterium
TGTTACGACTGCGACCTTACCTGTAAGTTTGCCCATGTGTAGTATTCTTGTTGGTGTTTGTATCGAGATGGAGATGCCCCCGCATCGAGTTCTATAGTTCCGAACATAAGAAGCATTGAACTGCTGTCAAGTGATGATATGTTAAAAAATAAATGAGACCTTTGTTTCACCCCTCGGTCGAAGACGTGACGGTCGAGGCCATCCTCCACGCCCTCTCCGATCCCGTGCGCGTGGCCATTTTTGCGCAAATAGACGGTTCGGAATGTTCGCAGAATTGTTCGAATTTTCTGAATATGAGTGAGAGGACCATTCCTAAATCAACGCTCTCTCAGCATTTTAAAGCGCTTAGAGATGCGGGGCTAATTCGTGGCGAACGGCGAGGCATCGAGATGCACAACACGTCTCGATGCGCGGAAATCGACAAGCGCTTTCCAGGACTGATTGCGGCGATCGTAAAGGCTCACAGCATTCAGTCGGAACAAAAACTGCGGGCTGACAAAGCGGCAAAGCGGGCCTCTGCTTCCCGGAGTGCGCCGAAATAGCGGGCGGCAAGCGCCGTCCCACCCCGTCCACGGGGCAATATCCCAAGCCTCGAAATCAATGTCTGTTGAACGACAGACAACGACCTGACAGAGTGTCTTTCGGCCCCGCTTCTCTGTGGAAGATGGAGAGTCCATCGACCCTCATTGTGCGATAAAACACCTGCTGTTCCATTGCTTTGTCCTTTGGGCATCCATGCCCAAGGTAGTGGCGAGCGCTACCGCGAGGGTCGCCAGGGTCCGAAGGATCGATTTCGTCGTATTCATGCATCCTCTGATCTCGTCGTCTTACACGCGTTTCTACCTCGAACTGCTCGTCTGAAGCCGTTGGTGAAATGCGGTTAAGGTAATTCGAAATTGTCTTCATGGCGATGCCAAGAAGAAGCATCTTTGGCCGTGGATCCGCTCGATTGGAAATATCGCAACTCCGATCGCGTTGAGCGCCAGATTCTTGCCGGCGCGCGGCCAGGTGCGATCATTCTATCACACGATATCCACGCAACCACTGTGGCGGCCATGCCTGAGGTTTTTGATAGCCTCCTCGCCAAAGGCTATAAATTTGTCACTGTTTCCGAGTTGATCGCGATGGACAAACCCGCACCGCAGGTGGCGCGAAAGGAGCCAAGCGCCTCACCGACGCCGCGGTAACGCCTGGAAGTTCGCAGAAACCGCTAATCCCCGTTTTTGCATCCAAAAGTCCGAACTCCGTCGCATCACCTCCTCATCCTCTAGACGGTATTGAAAAGATTCATAAAACCGTAATCCATGTGCAACTGCATGTGGCAGTGGAAAAGACTTAATCCTGGCTGGTCGGCGGTGAAATCCACTTCCATCTCTTGGTAGCCACCCAGCATGGCCACGTCTTTGATTAGACACCCGGTTGACTTCCCGGCGATTTTGGTCAGCTCGAAGCTATGCCGATGGAGATGCATCGGGTGGATGTCATCGCTGGCGTTGCGCATGCGTAATCGGTAGCGCTTTCCTAGGCTCAGGTGAAACATCGGCTCCATCTTGTCCATGGAGAACGGCACGCCGTTTATGGTCCATTGGGTGAATCCATCGGCCGCCGCGTTCTGCTTGACGAACGTCATCTCGATCACTTCGTCCGGCGCGGATGTTGTCGCAGGCGACTTACCGAAGCGACAGTAATCCCATTGAAACGGCTTGGGCATCGCCCACTGCGGTTTGCCCTTGTGTTTTGCATATTCGACCACAATCCCCATACCGTGCTCGCGGTCGTCATCGCTCAGATCGCCGAGAACCCAGACACCTGGGTGATTCATCTCGACGATAGCCGAGACGCGTTCTGCAGTGCCAAGCCACAGCACCGGAACTTCTGCCGGGGCAGGGACGGGATTGCCATCCAGCGCAACGACTTTGAATGTATGGCCGGGCAAGGCAAGACTGCGAATCTCGGTAGCGCTGCCATTGAGGACGTGAAATAGTACCCGTTCACCGGGTTTGACTCGAATCGGTTCGCCGTGGCCAAGCATGCGGCCATTGATCGCGAATGAACGGTAGCCCACCTCTTAACCGTGTGGCATCCCTTTGGCCAGCGAGGCGCGCATCGACGATTCACCGGCATCTTCCAGTTCATGGACACGGGTTGCCGGCGCCAGAAAGTCCATCGGCATGTCGCCGCCGCGACTCAAGAACGGCTCGAATTCCTTAAGCACGAGGAACACCTCCCGGTCATAGTTGCCGGGCTCGTTCTTCGGCTCGATATACACCGGGCCGACTTGTCCGTTGTATTGGCCGCGATTGAGATCACTGCCTGCTACGAGATGCGTATGATAAAATCGAAAACCCGCCGGGGCTGGCGTAAATGTCACGCGCCTCATGCCATGTGCAGGAATGTAAGGCGTGCCCTCCTCTGCGGCACCATCGACATCGGCCGGCAAGAATTGGCCGTGCCAGTGCAGTTGTTCGGGCGTATCCGTATCGTTGTAGATGTCCACTGTCACCGTACGTCCTTCTTTCAGGTGCAACAAGGGGCCAGGGAACTGGCCGTTGTAAGTAGTGGTCGAAAGAATTCTATCGTCCGCAAGTTCGACGAGCGCAGTGCCAATGCGGATTGTGTAGTCCGCGTGCCCCTCCGGCTTCGGAGCCGTCTCGGAAGAAGATTCTGCGGCGAGCGCCGATTTTGGAAGGGCTGCATAAGCACCTGCGAGCAACCCACTGACGAGAAATTCTCGGCGGGAGAAGCTGTTCGGTTCAGGAGTATGGTTCATTAGATCGCAGTTCGTTGTTGTCCTGCTGGCTGCAGGGAATCACCATCGCGGAACTTCATGGTGTCCGCCGAGCAAAGTGAACGTTAAGCCGACTAGCGCCCCTCCAAGCACCAACCAGGCGGAGTTGGTCTTGTAACGGAAGAGCAGCAGCGCACTCACCGCCGCCAATAACAATGTGATCCAGTCCACCAGCGCCGTGTGCAGCAATTGCCATGTCACAACCGCCATGAGTCCCAGCGAATGCGATCACCACTCCGTCAAGAAACGCGCCGATGATCGGCGAGCGTCGCATCCGCGGCACGAGCGGACCGCTGATTGCCACGAAAATGAATGCGGGCAGAAAGATGTCAATCGTTGCGAGCACTCCGCCCTTCGGCCCGGCCAACACGTAGCCGATGAAGGTTGCCGTCGTGAAGACCGGCCCCGGCGTGATCTGCCCGATGGCGACCGCATCGAGCAGTTGCGCCTCTGTCAGCCAGTGCCAACGCTCCACCAGATCGGCACGCAAGAAGGCGAGGAGCACATATCCACTTCCGAACAGCACCGCCCCGACCTTTAGAAAGAACAGAAACAGCGGCCACAAGCCGAATGCCGCCGCTCCACTTGCCGAGGTCAGCGAGCCAGTGGGCGAAAGCAGTGTCGGCCTATCTTGGAAGGTCCGTGCCATAAACGGCCAAGCACTGGCGTCGCAACGACCAGCGCGAGCAGATACAGGCCGAGCTGAACGAAATCCCGTGAAGACATGCGACCAGCTTCGCCCCCCAGCGCGGCCCTCGGTAATTAAGAAATCGGCGAATCGCATTAAGATCCCTGCTAAGAAGCAAAATTATCGGTCTCCGCCATCAGAAAAAGGCGGGCATTTTCAGGCAACACACCGATCCCGTTTTTCC
>DATLIT010000517.1:0-2574 GCA_035539295.1 Terrimicrobiaceae bacterium
CGAGGAGCACGCGCAGGCCGCGATCCAACCACGCCGGCAGCGCTATATTGGCGTGAGGGAGTTGAACAACGGTGAACATGGCAACCTCGTACACTGCCAGTTCCGACAATCTCAATCTGCAGAAGGGCGATAACGGGAATACGCAATAGCGATGACAAGATAATCTCGCCGACGTGAAAGCGACTCGCCGTGGTCACGTCCAGCCTTGGATCGGAGTGATGCGTTCGATGAAAGCGCCACAGGAAGGGAATGCGATGGTTCAGGCGATGCCAAAAGTACATCCAGGCATCGAAGAGGAGAAATGCTCCGAGAAGACGCGCCCAGCCCGGCAAAGGCCACCAATTCAGCAAGCCGAAGTTGTGAAACTGGGCCGACTCCGCAGCGGCCCACCAGAGACCGACGAAAACGAGCCCAATCACGACCGCGTTAAGGACGCCAAGGACGAGATTTTTTAGTCCGTGTCGAAACCGATCAGCGGAATCGCGGACGGAATACAATGCGAACGGTGTTGAACTCTCCCATACAAGCAAGACCACCAACACCACTACGGCAGTGATGCTTTGCAGCTGGCCAATTCCATGCAGAGGTTCCGTGTCCTCCCCTAACGAAGGGTGCTCCGCTCGCCTACAATAGCATCGCTGATGAGTAAATGGATGCCTGAAATGGCTGGATCTCTACAATCTCACCCCGACACTAGGAAAAGTGCGCCAGTGAATATCGTCACCTTAGAGGGACGGAGATTTTTCTTTGGCGCGGTGGCTTGCCGTCTCATCAAACGCGGCTGGGTAGTCCACCGGAGTGTTCTGTCTCGCTCTCCAGCATGCGGGGTGCGAATCGTTCTGTCAGGAGGGGTCCGAGAACGGAAGTGGCGACCATGAGGACGAGGACCGCGTTCAGCATCCTTTCATCCAGCAGTCTCTGACCATTGGCATTGACCGTGTGATGCGCCACCAGGGTGGCGGCGAGCGTGGCAGCGACCTGAGGCAAGGTCAACGCCCACATCGTCAGCCGTGTTGCCGGCAAGTAGCCGAACGCCTGACCCACGGCTATGGCAGCGATCCATTTTCCCACCACGAGAGTGGCGATGATTCCGACGACCAATGGAAGGCTCGTAACGACGCTATGCGCGAAGGCAATTGGATCAATGAGAAATCCCGTCGCAACAAAGAAGCAGGGAATGAAGAGCGCCTTGCCAAAGAAATCCAGCTTGGCCTTTGCTGCGCGCTCACGCGTCGCGGCGTTGACCGCCAGCCCCGCCAGGAACGCACCGACGATGCCTGGCAAGTTGATGAAATCAGCAAGCACCCCTGCTATCGCCATGATGCCCAGCATAAGGACGAATTCGGCGTCCTCGTTGCTCCGCACCTTACTCAAGGCGTAGGCGCCGACCCGACTGAGTCCAAACAAAATGAGCGGGACGAAAACTGCGATCTCTATGAGTTGAACCCCGAGCCCCGCGATCGAAAACCCGGTCAGATACGTTGAGATGCAAACCGCGAATACGATCAATGATAGTGTGTCTGAGAGAACCGTGGCGCCAATCGTGACGATTACCGGTTCGAGCCGCGTCGCTCCGAGACGACGCACTATCGAAAGACCAAGGAGAGTGTGCGATGCCAGCAACGATCCGACGACAATTGCGGGAAGGATCGAATATCCGAAGGCGAGACTCAACAGCGTGCCGAGAAGCAAGGGCACGATGGTGGTGGCTAGTCCAAAGATGATGGCCCTGTTTTGAGCTTTGCGAAAAAGAGCGATGTCAATCTCAAGACCAGCCGAGAACATCAACAGCAGCTTGCCTAATTCGGCGAAAAAATCGGCGACAGGTCTGTCTTCACCGAAGAAACCCAGGACATGAGGGCCCAGTAGAACCCCGAAGAGCAGCAACCCGACCATCTCCGGCAGCCCGATGCGTCGCGCCAGCGGCGGAACGCCGGCTATAACCGCGATAACGATAGCAAACTTCGCCAACGCCGGCAGGGCCAGCACCTGCGACCTCAATACTTCGAGCAATTCCATCGAGCATTTGAAACAGGAACGGCCCGCCTCGGATTAATGAGCTCACGTCTCGGCCAATTCGTAGTTCTTCCCATCGGCCTTTATCAACATGATGGGCCGCGAAGTGACAAGGCCGGGCCCCAAATGGCCCGCAAAAATCAACAGACTCTACCTCTTGGAAATGCCGCCATTCTTGACTCTTACAACTTCACGCCGATGCCCATGAAAAGTCCGGATTGCGCTGCATCGTAGGTGAGGCCGTTCTTTTCGTAGTTCATGAAGAAATAACGATAGCCCATCTCTGCAAAGAGATTGCGCGTGAAATTAATCCCGATTGAGCCGCTGGCGAACCATGCAATTTGCGAGCCGGCTCCGAATCCGCCGACGTCGCCCTGGAGCGCCAGGAAAAGCCAACGAGTGAAGTTAACTTGAGTGCGAAGGCCAATGATCGGATCGATCCACCACTGGTTACCGGATTTCGAGGTTGGCAGACGGTTCTCGAGTTCCTGAGAGAGAGCCTTAGAGAGCTTCTTTTCGGCTTGAGCCACGCGGGCTTGAGCGTTCGCTAGCGCTTGG
>DATLIT010000518.1:0-8592 GCA_035539295.1 Terrimicrobiaceae bacterium
AGCTATGACAATGCGATCTTTCCCGCCTGCGCCGTCGAGTGCGTCCACACTTATTCGCTCATCCATGACGATCTGCCGTGCATGGATGATGACGATTTACGCCGCGGGCGGCCGACTTCCCATAAAGTATTTGGCGAAGCAATCGCAGTTTTGGCTGGTGATGCGTTGCTGACAGCCGGCTTTGAGATCCTGGCGTCGATCCAGGAGACGCGGCGATACCGCCTCAAAGACTTCCTGAGCGAGTTGGCGTTCGCCGCCGGCAGCAGGCGATTGATCGCCGGTCAGGTCGCAGATTTGGAAGCAGAGGGCAAAAAGTCGTCCCGACGCGAGTTGCGCTATATCCACGAGTGCAAGACAGCAGCAATGATCGCGGCGAGCCTCAAACTAGGTGCCATGGCCGTCAACGCCGGGCCGGCGCTCGTTGCCAGCGTGGGCAGGTTTGGACATTACCTCGGACTCGCTTTTCAAGTGATCGACGACATTCTGGATGTTACGCAGACAAGCGAAAAGCTTGGCAAAAGCGCAGGCAAGGACATCGCCGCGCAGAAGACCACCTATCCCGCGCTCATCGGTTTGGAGAGCGCGCGCAGAGAAGCCCGTCGTCTCACGGCCTTGGCGAATCGAGCCATCGAGCCATTCGGGACAAGTGGAGTGCGACTCCGCCAACTCGCCGATCATCTCCTAGCCAGAGAGTATTGAGTAATTGAAGTATCCTACCGAGTCGACTGCGAGTGGGAAGGCGGAGAGATGGCTGATTGGAAGGTCAAGAAGCCGCAGATGTCCTTTTTTCGCAAATTCGGCGGGCAACCGCTTCAGGGTGTTTCGACTTGACGGGAGCCGCGCCCCTTATCACCCTGGCCGAGCGATGAAACCCCTTGCCGGGTATCGCGGCACGGGTCCGCCGGCAACCCCGGAGAGATGGCTGAGACGGGCACTTCTCGATTGGGTTATCATTATACTTTGCTTTCGCGCCGCGCATTGGAGTCTCTTTGAAACCACGAGTCTCATGATGCGTGTGGCGACTCTCGTCCCACTTGTCGTAGTAATAGCCGCGCGCCAGCACGCGCTGGGTATTCTCGCTCACGATGGGGCGCATCGGCTCATCTGCCGCAATCGCTTCCTGAACGACTTTCTAGCGAACTTGTTGTGCGAGTGGCCCCTCATGTCGAACTTGGGTGGCTACCGCGCCTTCCACTTCGAACACCACCGGAAAGTCGGCACGCCTGAGGATCCGGAACTAATTCATAAGAACAACCAGTGGCGCATTCTCAACATACCTGTGTTGGGACAGTGGCCGGTTCCGATTCACCCTTGGAAGTTTGCACTCTTTATCGCCGGCGACTTCGTAGGTGCCGCTTTTCCTCATCTCCTCATGGCGGCCCGTCTGACCCGCGCCCGAGCTCGTATTGATATGATGGGCCAAATGTGCTTTTTAGGAACGGCGGTTACTTTACTCGTCTGGCTTGAGGCAATCTGGATTTTGGTTCTTTGGTTCGTCTCCCTCGGAACGGTTTTCTGGACAATCTTCAGAATTCGCATCTGGACCGAACACGTCGGAACAGAAGGGACGCATGTGCTTCGTCCGACAGCCCTCCAGAAGTTCATTTTTCTGCCTCACAATACCTGGTGTCATTACGAGCACCACGAGCATCCGTCGGTGCCATGTTGGGTGCTGCCGGATATACGCGACCCGAATATGCCGACTGTTACAATGAGAGAACTGTTCGCTTCATTTCTGGTCGGGAATGCCCATGGAAGGGATCACTCGGAACGATCGCGCCGGGTTCAAGAAGGCCTCGTCTAGCCTGGCGCCTGATGAGCGCGCAGGCGAGCGACCCGACGCGCCAATTCTAACGCTAGGAAGTAACCCATAAGGCAATGCTCAAGCTGATGAACGAAAGCAAAGTGCTGAGGGCAATCGAACCGGAGGCCAGTGCTTCGTCGCCGCCCATTTGCCGTGCCATGACGAATGCTGCCGCGGCAGTTGGGCAGGAGGCCAAAACGAGGGCAGTGCGCTGGTCGGCTGGCTCGAGTCCCGCCAGCCGCGTCAAGAGGAAAACAAGAAAGGGCAGCATCGCCACTTTCAGGAGTGCCGCCGTAACGATCCAGGAACGCCGCCCTTGCAACGTTGTCGTTGCTAGCGAACCGCCGATGCACATCAATGCGATCGGCACTGCGGCGGCGCCGAGTGCTTCGAGGGCTCGCTGCAGGAAAGAAGGCAGGGTAATCCGCAAGAGCGGGACGATTAAGCCCAGTAGACCGGCCAGGAGCAGCGGATTGCTAAGAATGGCGAGTGCCGAGCGCCGCCAATCGATGCCGCCAGGTGCGTGGATGCTTGATTGGAGGACGATCACCGCAAGAATGTTGTAGAGCGCCATCGTGAACACCATCACGATCACTGCCGTCGCCAGAGCGCGGGTGCTGCTTTCGGTTGGACTTTCCGAGAAGCTGTAGGCAAGGACTGGGATTCCGATGTAGGCAAGATTTCCGCGGAAGGCCGCTTGCATGAGCGTCCCGCGAGTGCTTGCAGGCATCCTCAGAGCGAAACTCGCAGCGAAGGCCAGGAGGGTTATCAACGCCGTGCCGACCACCAGCACCGCAAAGAGGCGGAAAGTCCCGCTATGAGGCGAGGCCGCCCCGCTGGCCGAGGTAAACAGGAGCGCGGGCAAGGCGATCCAAAAGGCGAGTTTGTTCAGGTCTGCAATGAACGCGCTGCCGAGAAAGCGGATCCTCGCCAGAGCGGCACCGAGGGCAATCAGCAAAACGAGCGGTGCAAGAGTGTCAACAAGCACCATTTTTCTTGCGGATGCCTGAACTTATGATCATCGCTGCCAACTCTTCTTGGAAATTTGCATCATGGCGAACCAAAACCACTTAAGATCGACAACACGGTGAAGCCGATTGCAATATGCAACGAAGACGCAGATTATGATGTGATGTTGAATAACTACGTGCCGGCTACGAAGAATCGGAAATTTGGAGAGGCAATTGCGCCAAGCGCCTGTGGATATAGCTGGGCGCTTGGCGCAAGCCCCAGTAACTCCTTCGGCCTTGGCTCCGTAATCTCGTAATCGGTCGTTGGTGTGCTCCAGCCGAAAGTGATTCAGAAGATTGGATCCGAGCTCGCCATCGCCTGGTCGAATGGCGAGGAAACGTATCTGTCGCTGGAGAAACTTCGGCGCGCCTGCCCATGCGCCGCATGCGGAGGAGAACCCGATCTCCTTGGGCGGACGGTGCGGCCGGAGGCGCACTTTGAGCCGTCGAGTTTCGATCTCCAAGGATGGGAAATCGTCGGAGGATATGGCTGGCAACCTCGCTGGGGCGATGGCCATCGCACCGGCATTTACAGCTTTTCGTATTTGCAGCGACTCGGCGTTGGGAAGGAAGCGCCCTAGGGCTTTAATTCTTCTCCCGAAAGCGCGTTCGTGATGACGAATTTTTCCTGGTGATAGGTCGGATCAGAACGGAAGGAGAGTCGGCCCGAGTAGCGGCGCTCGATATCGACGAGGTGCTCCTCGTCTTCGCTGCGCAGGCGATTGAGCAGATCGGGATGAACAATCACTTTGACCTCGTGGACGGTGTCCTGGTGCTTACGCATGACCGAGTGCAAAGCTCGTTGCAGCTCGACGCTCATTGTCATCGGACTTTTGACAACTCCGCGGCCATTGCAGTGGGGACACGGGACAAATTGCGTGCTGGCCAAGCTCTCGGCCGCTCGCTGGCGCGTCATCTCCATGAGTCCAAGTTGGGAGATAGGCAGCACATGAGTGCGAGCCTTGTCTCGCTTAAGGCGCTCTTTGACGCGCTGATAAACCGCCTGCTGATCTTTCCGGCTGCTCATGTCGATGAAGTCGGCGATGATAATTCCGCCGACGTTCCGGAGGCGCATTTGCCGGCAAATTTCATCGGCCGCTTCGAGGTTTGTCTGCAGGATCGTTCGCTCGATGTCCTTGGCGCCTTTGTTGCGCCCCGTATTCACGTCCACGGCGATGAGCGCCTCGGTCTCATCGATCACAATATAGCCGCCACACGGCAGCCAAACCTGCCGATGAAAGGCTGCGTCGATTTGGGCCTGGACGCCAAAGCAGTCAAAAACAGGCTGTGAACCCGTGTATTGTTGAATGCGCTTGCGGGCTCGCGATGAGATCTGTCCAACAAGTTCCTGGACGCGCTCGTAGGCCTTGGTGTCATCGATGATGACCGCATCCACCTCATCGGTAAGAAAATCGCGCACCGTCCGCTCGATCAGATCCGGTTCCTGGAACAAGCACATCGGCGCGGGTAGTTCCTCAAGGCCTCGCTGAATGTCTTCCCATTGCTGCAGCAGGATACTGAGATCACGGATGAAATATCTCGTCCGCTGACCTTGACCGACCGTGCGAATGATCACGCCCATGCTATCGGGCACTTCGAGACTCTGAAGAACCTTGCGAAGCCTCTCTCGCTCCTTGGGATCGTCGATCTTCCGAGAAATACCAAATTGATCATTGAAAGGCATCAGCACCAGGTATCGTCCCGCCAGGCTGATGTCCGTCGTAATGCGCGGACCTTTGTTGCCAATCGGCCCTTTTTTTACCTGAACGAGGATGTCCGACCCGGCCGGGTAAATCTTGGGCACATCCTTGTGGGTGATTTTTTGTCCCTTCTTCTTGGCTCCGTCGCGGGTGACGGCTTCCACCCCGCTGTCCAAGGCAGCCGGGATTGCATCCCAGAACTGAAGAAAAGCATTCTTCTCGAAGCCGATATCCACGAACATCGCCTTGATCCCTTGTTCGATGTTTCGAACCTTCCCCTTGTAAATGGCTCCGACAATATTGCGGTCGGACTCGCGTTCTGTGGTGTACTCTTCGAGCCGATTGTTCTCAAGCAAGGCGACCCGTTTCTCGAGTCGCTCGCAGCTGACAATCAGCTTTATCCCCGTGGTCTTCTTTCCGATGCCTAAAATTTTCTTTACGGTTTCTATCATTCAAAATTGTTTGTTGCCCACCAGAGGGTGGGAAAAATTGCTTTGGAAAGAGGCTGTTCATCAGCGTACCGGCTGGGCCGCCGGAGCCTTTTGCCTCTCCCGTCTTTCCTTGCCGCCGCCAAAAAGGGAATTGAAGAACTTCTCAATTCCGGAAGGCTTGCGCACCCTGTTCTGAACTCTCCCGCCCTCGTCGGCTTCAGCACGGACGTTCGGCGCCGCCGGCTTGCTCTCCTGCGAGCGACGGGAACGTCGACGATCGTTGTCATCATCGCGGCCCGTCTCTTCATCTGCGGCAATTGCCGTTGAGCTGGGGATCTCGCGATTGAAGTCGATGTTCTCGGTAAACTTGAAATTGCCTTTTGCCGGTTCCAGCCAGGCGAGTTCATATTCTTTTCCTTGGTCGAGGGCGAAGATGTCCTCGAAGATTTTTGCCGCGATCGGAGCTGCCACACCGCCTCCCGATTTAGCGCCCTGGACGAAAATACAGAGGGCGTACTTGGGCGCCTCGTAGGGCGCAAAGGAGAGGAACCAGGTATGATTGTCCTTTACGCCACTGCGCCAGAATTGTGCCGTGCCCGTTTTTCCGGCCACGGTGACATCCTTGATGCGCGCCTTTCCGGCGGTGCCCCCACTCTCGTTGACCACTTTGTTCATTCCCCGCCGCACGTTCTCGATCATCGCTTCAGTCATCCCGCCGTCGGTCAGCAGGTTCGAGCGGACCTTGGCCGGCTCTTGCAGGACAACACTTCCATCCTGCGCAACGACCTTGTCGATCATTCTAGGATAGTAACTAGTTCCGCCGTTCGCAACCGCGGCCGTCACCATGGCCATCTGCAGCGGTGTCGCCAAGACGTCGCCCTGTCCGATCGAGGTATTGGCCGTCAGCCCAGCACTCCAGCGTGCCTGAGGATTGACTGCCGCCAGCCATTCTGGTCCCGGCAGCACCCCCGGGGCCTCTCCAGAGAGAGGAATCCCGGATTTTTGACCGAGGCCGAGCATGTTTCCCATCGCAACGATCTCATCGATCCCGGCGGCGTTTCCATACTGGTAGAAGAAGGCATTGCAGGAAACCTTGATTGCATTTTGCAAGCTAAGCCTGCCGTGGGTACTTCCCTTGTCGGCAATCCAGCACCGCATGTATTTGTCGCCATATTGGACGCCGCCCGAGCAGTAGAAAGTGCGGTCCCCCACGCCGGCGTGTAGGCCCGCGAGACTCACAGGAATCTTGTAGGTGGAGCCCGGTGCATAAGCGCTAATGGCACGATTGAGGAGCGGATCGGTTTCGTCGTTGTTGAGAGCCAGCCAGTCCTTCGCGGCAATCGCGGGGATGAATTTGTTTGGATCGTAGGAAGGAACGGAGGCCATTGCCAGGATGTCGCCGTTGTTCGGATTGACAACGACGGCGGCAGCGCGACCCACGACCCGCAACGCCTGCTCGACAATATACTGGATGCGCGCATCGATGGTGAGAAAGACATTGGCCCCCTGCTTCGGCTCGACGATCTCGGTCTCGCTGCGGATGATCGTGCCTTTGGCGTCGCGCTGAAGGATCTTCATACCGGCCTCTCCCTTCAGATAGTCGTTCATCGCCAGCTCGATCTGGGCTTTGCCCTCCATGTCCGGATCGTAGAAATTGAACTTATTGATGTCGGGAAGCTTGGTGAGATCGTTGGGCATCCCGACGTAGCCGAGGAGGTGTGCACCGAGCGCCCCAAAGAGGTACTGGCGCACCGGCTTTTTGGTGACGGTGACGCCGGGCACTGCCAGATTGCGCTCTGAGAGCAGGGCCATGGTTTCAAAATCCATGTCCTGCATGTAATTGTAGGGGACTTCGCTGCGAAGCCGATAATGGATTTGCAAGCGATCCGCATTGTAGTCCTGTGCGACGCCGAGTTCCTCCAGTCGAGGGATGATCTCTTCGGCAACGATCCGGCGAACATCGGCCTCCGACATGTCCTTTTGCATATTGCGGACAGTTCCGCGGAAGGTGTGCATCGGGACGTTGCCGTGCGCCTCGCGGTAGGCCCGCACCATATCGGGCAGGAAGAAGTCGACGTCGAAGCTTGCGCGGTTTTGGACGAGCGGAATCCCGTTTCGATCGAGGATGTCACCTCGGACGGCAGGAATTCGAACGGTGATACGCGAACCCGAGGCAACTTTGGCGGTGTATTCTGCGCCGCGCGCGATTTGGACATACCAAAGCCGAAAGGCCAGGGTAGAGATCGCCAGGAAAATCAGACCGCCAAGGAAGTAGATTCTATAGGGGATCTGGCCTCGCTTCATTGACGAATTCTCCGAAACGGCCGCAGGCGGGTCGGCCCATGGACATAAGGCGCGATCTTGAGCACGGCCAAATGCACCAGCGGCGCCAACCCGGCGGCGATGACGCCCGGGGCAAGGATTCGCCAGGCGACAATCTCATTGAAGAAAATCCCCTGCCTGCGAAACGAGATCATCACGAATTGAAGCGCAAGGAAAACACACGTGCACACTAAGCTGAGTAGAATATGCACCCACCAGCGCCCGCGAACAAAAGCGGGCTGAAGGCCGTGAGCGAAGAGCCCGAAAAACACGAAGACAACAATAGACCATCCGAGGGCGATTTCAACATGACCGTTGACCACGTTCAGGTGCGCAAGATCGGTCAAAAGTCCTGTGTAAATAGCCATCAGCAGCATCGCCCAAAATGGCATCGACAGTGCTCCATAGCAAAAGAGCATCGGGACAAGAAAAACACGCGCGCCGTGAAGAAAGCGCAGCGGTGGAATGAACTCTTGGATGACAATTGTCAGGAAAATCGCCACGGCCAAGGAGAACCAGCCAATCGCCAGTCTCATTGGGCACCGACGACCACAAACACGTCCTCGACGGTAGAGAGGTCAACCGCCGGCTCGACAATGGCCTGTCCATCGAGAGGGCGCGCTTGAAAGTTCTTGACGGTGCCGAGGAAAATGCCGGAGGGAAAGACTCCGGTTGAAGTCCCCTTGGTGACCCCTTCGGTATAGACCTTTTGTCCAGGTTGAAGGTTCGCCTTCTTGCTCAAGAAGTTGAGCTGCATCTCGGTGGGAACTTCTCCCTCGCCGATACGCCGTCCGGAAAGGATACCCCGCTCATTGGAGCCTTCCACCTTTGAAGCCACTTTGCAGCTTTCGTCGCTAATCAGGAGGACGATCGACTCATTCTTGGCCACGGTGGTGGTTTTGCCGACCAATCCCACATCGGTAAGCACTGGTTGATCCGATTCCACACCGTCTTCAAAACCGCGATTGATGCGCACGGTGCTCCACCAGGCGGAAGCATCGCGCGAGATGATCCGCGCGGGCACGAGCTTGAAGATCGATCGCTTTCTGTATTCCAGCGCTGAGCGAAGCTTGCTGTTTTCGGCTTCAAGATCCCGGTAAATCTGGTTGGATGCACGAAGCTCTTTGTTTTCGACTTTCAGCTGTTCGTTCTCACGTTCCAATTGATCAAGTGTTTGCAATCCTTCTCCCATCGCTCCGATCTGTCGTTGGACGGCGGATCCAGTCTTGAGGAATGGAGAAATAACGCTCAAAAATCCGGCCTGAAGTCTCTGCATTGCGGTCGTACCGCACGATGAGATGATCACCGCGCCGATAATCACCATG
>DATLIT010000519.1:0-11798 GCA_035539295.1 Terrimicrobiaceae bacterium
CGTCGATCTAGTTGTGTTGGCCGAGAGATGCTCGGGGGAAGTTCCTGAGTATTGCTACTCCCCTATTGGGTTGTCAAGTCTCCTGACTTCAACTTCACCAATGGTGTTTGGCTCCGGCCGAAAGCATCGCGGAAGTCTCCCAGGACACGACACCAAAGTGAATGTCTGGAAGTTTTCGAGAATAAGACAGCCAAGCGCAAACCGACTCAGTCGCGGACTTCGCTGAGCAGGAGCGCCGTGTCGCCATCGATGATCAATCCGTTGACAAAGCCTGTTTTCAGCAAGGCTTGGACCGCCTACAGCTCTCTTCCGACGCAGAGAGAAGAATCATTTCTCTTTTCGAAAAGGTGATCCAACTGGACGGAGAGCGTTCGTTGATTAACATCAGTCCGTGCCACTTTGCCCTCAGCGTTGAAGAACTTGCCTAGACAATCGCAGACGGCACCCGCCGCTGAGATCCTGAAGCTCCGCCCCGGATATGGAGCGCTTTTCAAGAGAAGGCTATGCTCGTCACATGGTCCAAACCTCGCCATGTAGAAGCTCGCCTGCCCAGAGCGCACGAGCCAGGCTCTGGCTGGTTGAAAAGCAAGCACTCAACAAGTGGGATTCAATCGGCTGATCTGGTTGATCGGGGCGGCGACCATTTATTTGGGGGTCCTCGTCCAATTCCAGTGAAAAAGATTCCGCAATCCCTCCTGCAGTTCGAGATTCAAGACTTCGAAGCGCAAACGCAAGGCCACCTCCACCTCCTCGCGTGTTCTTGCAAGCCGCAAAGTGTACTGCCGTAGCCTGACGACGCTGACGATTCTCTAACCTTCCGATTATCGCCTTCATAGCTGAAGCCCTCCTTGATCGGGCTTCAGGAGATTGGCAACTAAACCAGTCCAGCCGGTTTGGTGTGATGCACCCACGCCGCGGCCGTTGTCGCCATGGAAGTATTCGTAGAAGAGAATATAGTCCCGGAAGTTGGGGTCCTTGTACATCTTCTCGCAATGATTGAAGACGGGCCGCCGATCGGACTCATCCTTGAAGAAAATTCGCGTGAGACGTCGGGCGAGCTCGTTCGCAACTTCGCGAATAGTCAGGTATTTTCCAGATCCGGTCGGGCATTCGACCTTGAAACCGTTTCCATAGTACTTGTGAAATTTCTGAAGCGATTCGATGAGCAGGTAATTGACAGGCATCCAGATCGGTCCTCGCCAGTTTGAGTTTCCACCGAAAAGTCCGGAGCTCGATTCGGCGGGCTGGTATGTGACATTTACTTCATCTCCGCGGCAGTCAAAGACGTACGGATTGGTCTCGTGAATCTTCGAGATAGCCCGAACCCCGTAATCGGAAAGGAATTCCGTCTCGTCGAGCATACGGCGAAGTAGGCACTTCATTCTGTGGCCACGCAGAAGGGAAAGCAGATGGCGTTCGCCGCGACCGGGCTCTTCCCATCGGGAGACGAGTTTTGCGAGATCTGGCCGATAGTTTAGAAGCCACTTAAGCCGCCAAGCGAATTCGGGCGCTTTTTCGAGGCTCTCGGGTTCGAGAACTTCCACCGCGTAGAGCGGAATTAGCCCAACCATCGATCGGACCTTTAGCGGAAGCATGCGTCCATCCGGCAGGTTCAAGACATCGTAGTAGAATTCGTCATGCTCGTCCCAGAGGCCGATGCCGCTTTCGCCGATATTATTCATTGCCTCGGCAATGTGGAGGAAGTGTTCAAAGAACTTAGTTGCGATATCCTCGTAAACGGGATTGTGCTGCGCAAGTTCGAGCGCAATCCGCATCAAGTTCAGCGAATACATAGCCATCCAGCTTGTGCCATCTGCTTGATTGATAAATCCGCCGGTCGGCAAAGGCGCGCTGCGATCGAATACGCCAATGTTGTCGAGACCAAGAAAGCCGCCTTGGAAAATATTCATGCCTTGCGCGTCCTTGCGATTCACCCACCAGGTGAAGTTCAGCATCAGCTTGTGAAAGACACGTTCGAGAAAGGCAAGGTCGCCTGGCCCCGCGTCACCCTGCTCCTTCTGGCGCTCGCGATCCATCTGGAAAACTCGCCAGGTGGCCCAGGCATGGACGGGCGGATTCACGTCGCCGAAGGCCCATTCGTAAGCGGGCAATTGGCCATTTGGGTGCATGTACCATTCGCGAGTCATGAGGAGGAGCTGAGACTTGGCGAATTCGGTATCCATGAGCGCAAAGGCAATCATGTGAAACGCCAGATCCCATGCTGCGTACCACGGATATTCCCATTTGTCCGGCATCGAGACGATGTCGGCGTTATTGACGTGCTTCCATTCGAAATTGCGTCCATGCAAACGCTGAGCGGGAGGAGGCGGCTGTTGCGGGTCGCCATTGAGCCATTCCGGAACGTCATAGTAGAAATACTGTTTGCTCCAGATCATTCCAGCGAGAGCCTGCCGTTGAATGAGGCGAGCGTCCGGGTCCTGCAGATCACTCTGCATCTCGTTATAGTATGCGTCTGCCTCGGCACGCCGGGTGTTCATTACTCTATCGAAGGACTCGAACGGGTCACCCGCCGAGGTGACGCGCAGACACGCTCTGGCCTGGACCGAGCCGCCAGCGGGAACATCGCGGATAATGTGAGCGGCAGCCTTTGTTCCACATTGGGCGGGATTCACAGCGGCTGGATTTCTTTGAATGACATACTCATGAAACGCATCCTTAAAATAACCGTCCATCCTTAAGTCAAAATGTCCCCGGCCATTCGTTTCATTATCGGTAAAGAGCCATTCGTCCGCATTCTCGACGAAGAACTGGAATTCACCGACATCGCGATGCGCGACGTCGATGGATTGAGGATTCCTCGCAGAGATCTGTGGTTTCAGTGCTCCGGCTTTCCAAGACCAGGTATTGCGAAACCAAAGCTGCGGAAGGAGGTGAATGATCGCCTTTTCGGGCCCGCGATTATGGACAGTGATAAGCATGTTCACGTCTGTGGGATTGATGCGCGCGTATTCGACAAAAACGTCAAAATAGCGGTCCTCGTCGAAAACTCCGGTGTCCAGTAGTTCGTATTCGGGCTCATGTTTTCCCCGAGAACGGTTGACGTGAACAAGCTCCGCGTAGGGAAATTCCCGCTGCGGGTACTTGTAGAGCATTTTCAGGTATGCATGGGTGGGGGTGCCATCGAGATAGTAGTAGAGCTCTTTGCAATCCTCGCCATGATTGCCCTCGCTATTGGTCAGGCCAAACAGGCGCTCCTTGAGAATCGGATCGCGTTCGTTCCAGACGACAAGCGCAAGGCAAAGTCTTTGGTGATGATCAGCGAATCCGGCGATGCCATCCTCGCCCCATCGATACGCACGGCTGCGGGCATGATCGTGGGGGAGGTACTCCCAGGCGTTACCGTGTGGGCTATAGTCTTCTCGCACCGTTCCCCATTGGCGTTCGCTGAGGTAGGGCCCCCACTTTCGCCAAAGTCCGTTCTGAGCTTTATAGAGCTTTTCCTCCTCCATGCGAAAGAACTCACCGTGGCGTTCGAGATTGGCGTTGCTCATGGAAGGAATGATCGATTTGTCGTATTCGCGGATTGATACCTTACCAATTTTGTAAATATGAAGGAAGCTCATGGTTGCCGTGGCATGTCAGAGCTTTCGCTCGTCGGATTCGCAAACCCTGCCGGCAAGCCTTCCTTCGGAAGACCTTCCTTACTAGTTCGGCACGAGAACTGAGTGCTCGAGTCGAAGAAGTTCGCCGAGAGACCAAGCCTGGAATAGGCAGCCGCTCCGGATTCTCTTAGCAATTAATCACGCTTGGCTTCAACTCCAGCTCATCAAGCAACGCATTCAGTTCTTCATCCGATAGCCTTCGGCCCTTTCCTGCGTAGGCCGTTAATGCGGCTTCCATCACGTTCGTGCCGAAAGAGCGACCGTAGTAGCGCGGTGTCGTGGTGATCACCGTTTTCACGCCGCGTTTTTTCAGGAGAGCGATGTCGTCCTCGGTGGTTGTATTGGTGACCACAGTTTTGGCGTCGAGGCAGGCGGGCAGGTATTTGCGCATGAAGAGGAAGTCGCCGGCTATAAGGTCGGAGCCTTCAAAGTATCTGACGTATTTTGGCTCATGCTCCGCGCCGTCGCTGCCGTAGAAGATGAGAGACATAGGGAAGTAACTGACGACAGGCAACACGACACGAGCCACCCGTTTGAAGGTCGGTATGCCATAAAGGGGAATTGGGACCCCCAACGCCACCATCAGATCGCCAAACACAGTTTTGTCGCAGACCTCCGCGACGGCAGTGGCAAGTCCTTGGCGGTCGACCGCAACGGGGACAAACCCCTGTGCATAATGGACCTCACCCCGTTCCGATCGAGCTAGGTCGAAGACGCGACGCTCAAGGGTATGCTTGAGGCCCCGTCCGTCGCAGAGCGGGGTCTTCGTCACTCCCTTTACAAGCCTGAGAGCAGCGCGCAACGGGTATTCGCGTTCATCGAGCCGTAGGGACAAGTCCACGCCGCCGACCCCGAAGGCGTCCACTCTACCGTCGAGGTCGAGAAACATCTGACGAGCCTTGGCCAAATCGCCATTGGTGCCGACGCGCTCAACGAGGATCTCTTCATTCTTGAATTTGATGGTCACTTGCTTGTCGCGCTTGGAACTCCCCAGGCTTATGCTGATTGCGCGTTTCATAGCGTCCAAAATATCGGAAGGCAGCGTGGATCCGCCGTTTAGCAAGCGCGTTTTTGCCTTCGAGAGAAGTAATAACGTGCCATATGCGATAGTCGAGAATTTGTAGGGTTTATGCCAAGCGCCTGTGGACGTGCCTGGGCGGTTGGCACAAGAGTCCATACAACCTCTCGTGCTTTCGGCGATAATTTGTTATGCTGCCGTGGCTCGCTGATCTTTTGCGAGGTCGCACGGACGGCAAACTTTGATTCAGCTTCGAATCTTCTTCGTCAGTTCTGCCACGCGTTTGCCTTGAGCTCGGCAGATGGCGAGGTCTTCAGGAGTCGGCGCTAGCTCGCCCTTTAGCCCAGAGATGGTGGTGGCGCCGTAGGGGGTGCCTCCGCGCGCTTCGGTGTGGATCATGCCTTCGATCGAATAAGGCACGCCGATGATGAGCATTCCCAAATGAATAAGAGGGATCATCATGGTGACGCAGGTTGTTTCTTGCCCGCCATGCGTGGAGCCCGTTGAGGTGAAGACCCCAGCGGGTTTCCCTTCCATCGCTCCCGAGAGCCAGAGGCTCGCCGTGGAATCAATGAGCGCTTTCATTTGAGCGGTCATGTTGCCATAGCGAGTAGGCGATCCGAGCAAGAGCCCATCCGCTTCGCGCAGGTCATCCAACGTGCACGCCGGAGTATTCTTTTGAGCCTGCCAGAGCTTCGAAGCGTAGCCGTCGTCAGCTTCGAGTTCCTTTTCGGTATGCGGGAATTCCGGAGCGCGTCGGAACACCGCTTCCACGCCGGAGACAGATTTGACGCCCTCCTCGACAGCTCTCGCAAGCTGCAAGACATGGCCATAGACGCTGTGATAAACGACAAGGATTTTCATCGAGTGTTTTCGTTGGGATTTAGTTATGGTTGTGGTTCGTGTTGAGACTGGCACCCTCTGGATGTCATGGCTATCCAAAGTCACGGCAACAAAGGTGGTCGTGCTGCAGAAACAGAGTCTGGCTCGACGATGAATCGACCGGTAATGTTCAACGTTGTTTGGTTGTTCATCGCTTCCTGGGCAGAGCTATCGACGGCAGGACTACTTCGACCTGCGCGCGCGCCTTTTCCATCCACGGCGGAAGACGCAGCTCGTGGCCGAGTTCCTCGAGGTTCTCGTCCGCTGTGAACCCGGGCGGATCGGTGGCGATTTCAAAGAGAATGCCTCCTGGCTCGCGGAAGTAGATCGAGTGAAAGTAAGTGCGATCCATCACCGGGCTGACATTAAAGCCAAGTTCGACCAATTGTTCACGGCAGACGCGTTGACTCGCATCGTCTGTCGTCCGGAAGGCGATGTGATGCACGGTTCCCGCGCCGCCGCGGGCGTGCTGCGTGTCCGGCATGCAGAGCAGGTCGATCATTCCACCTGGTCCCGTTGTGCCTGGCGCAGAAAAGCGGAATCGATTTGCCTCTTCCAGCGCGAGCTCGTAGCCAAAGACTTCGGTCAGCAGCTTCGCGCTGCGTTCATAGCCTTCCAGCGCGGCCGAAACACTATGAAAGCCGCGCAACGAATGTTCCGCTGGAATGTCGCTCTCCGGCCACACTTCGACTTCTTTCGCCGGCTCTGACGCAATCAGTTCGAGCAGCAAGCCGTCGGGATCAGCAAAGCGAATGACATCCTGTCCGAAACGCTTTGGCGCATGCTCAGCGCTGACATGATTTTGCTTGAAACGCTCCAGCCAGTAGCCGACTGACTCCGGCGCCGTGTTAAAGCCGAGTGCGTCAATTTGCCCGCTGCCGCGACCTCCGCGGCGAGCATTTGGCCATGGGAAAAACGTCAGGATTGTTCCTGGCGTGCCATGGCCGTCGCCATAGTAAAAGTGGTAAGTGCCAGGATCATCGAAGTTGATTGTGCGTTTGACCAACCGCAGCCCAAGCAAGTCTGCATAGAAGTCCAGGTTGCGCTGCGGGTCGCTTGCGATGGCGGTGACGTGATGAAGTCCACTGACAGGAATGCTCACGCTGAAAGGATATTCAGAAACGTTACCGTTCGTCAGTGAAATCCGACGGGCTGCGCTTGCGTCAGTCGCAATCAAGTGGACGCAACGCCGCTGTAGAAGTCGGGTTGGCAGGAGAAGCGATGGTATTTGTCCAAAGAAATGAGCTGTTCGAGATCAGTCCCTTTATGATCTCAAAGTAATGCGGATGCCCCGCGTTTCGGACGGCAGCCTGCACTTCGAGAGCCATCCTCCGGGGCGACACCACACGAAAGAGTGTTGATGTGATGATCTGCCCGCCCAAAGTTGATCGGCGATACTACTGCACGTCAGAGAAGAAGCATTCTTCGCTCCGTCAGTCTCTCTTGATTGTCGCACTTCTGCAAGGGCTCTGGGTGAGCGGTCTATCAGCAGCCGCGTTCAGTGATGCTGAAATAGCCGAGATACTGGCCGCGCACAATGCCGTCCGCCAGCGCGTCGCTCGGGTCGAGTCTCAGCGTCTCGGCGGGACCGTCATCATCCCCGATCTCATCTGGGACTCGGCCGTAGCTGCCCTTGCTCAAGAGTGGGCCGACTCCCTGATCAAGCGGAATCCACCAACAGGTCAACATCGCCAAGGGGAGAAGTTAGAGCAGCTCGGCTTGGGCGAAAACTGGTATCTGGCTTGGTCGGAGGGAACACCGAACCTCTCCGCCAAGGCCGCGGTGGAGAGCCGGGCCGAGGAGGAAAAGTGGTATCACTACCACAAAAACATCTGCACACCCGGCAAGGAGTGCCTGCACTATACACAGTTGGTCTGGAGCAACACGCAACGGCTCGGAGCCGGACGAGCAGTGCGCACGACCGATGATGGACGGATCTATGTTATCTGGGTTTGCAATTACGTCCCCGCGGGCAACATAAAAGGCGAGAGACCATATAGCGTCACGCGTGGACCCACGGAGCCTAAGAACAATAACTAGGCACAGGTGTTGATAGCGGAACGCGAAAATCTGGAATTTCATACAGGCGCTTGTGCCAAGCGCCTGTGAATTTCGCTGGGCGTTTGATACAAGGCGCGCCCCTTCTACTCGTCGTTTCGGGGCTCTCGAACCTGTTGGACTGCTTGGCCCGATCAGATTCTTGTCACGGGCGCACTAACTTACCTGGAGCGGCGCTTCACGGCATATCCATACTGGACAGGCCAGGTCGGCTGTTCCTCGAGAGCATGTTGTGCCTTGATGGCCCAATAGGGTTCGCGGAGTAACTCGCGCGCAAGGAAAACTATATTGGCCTGACCGCTGGTGATGATTCCATCGGCATACTGGGGATCGCCAATCATTCCCACCGCCCCGGTTCGGATACCGACTTCTTCACGGATGCGGTGAGAGAAGGGCACTTGATAGCCCCTGGCGACCGGAATCTTCGCGTCAGGTACAGTTCCTCCGGAAGACACGTCGATCAGGTCGACGCCGCGCTCTTGGAGTTGTTTGCAAAGGACTACAGATTGTTCAATATCCCACCCTCCGTCGACCCAGTCAGTTGCTGAAATTCGGACAAATAACGGCAAGTGTTCAGGGATGATGGTACGAAGTTTCTCGGCGACGCGGAGCAAAAAGCGCATGCGGCTCTCCAAGCTACCGCCGTAGTGATCGGTGCGTCGGTTGCTGAGCGGAGAGAGAAACTGGTGCAGCAAATATCCGTGGGCGGCATGGATTTCAATCACCTTGAAGCCCGCTGCCAAAGCGCGCCGACCAGCCGCTCCCCAAGCCTCAATGTAACTCCCGATACCGCGTTCGTCGAGCTCCCTGGGAAGAGGATCTCCCTCACTGAAGGGAAGAGGGCTTGGGCCAACAATCGGCCAGCCACCTTCGGCGGTCGTCTTTAAACTCGCGCCGCCCTGCCAGGGAGCTGCACAGCTGGCCTTGCGCCCGGCATGCGCGAGTTGAATGCCGGGAGCGGCTCCCTGTGCCTCCAGGAAGCGGGCGATGCGGGCCAGCGGTTCCATGTGATCGTCGGTCCAGATCCCCACATCGTTTGGCGTAATGCGCCCATCAGCAGTAACGGCAGTCGCCTCGACGACGACAAGGCCAACGCCGCCGACCGCGCGACTGCCAAGGTGCACTAGGTGAAAGTCATTCGCGTAGCCGTCTTTCGCCGAATACATGCACATCGGCGACATAGCAACTCGGTTCCGGAAGGTGACACCTCTGATCGTTATCGGAGTAAAGAGGTCGACCTCGGGTACTTCTCGGTCGTGAGCGCATTGCGCTCTGCCCGTGCGACTAGTTACTTCTCTGGTGAAATCTTCGACTGGTGATTTGCTGGTGATGGTTGCAGATGCTTTGCTCATGTCTCTGTATCGCTTAAAGGCTCATTCCGGACAATCATGAGTGCCAAGGCTCGCCGTAAACACCAGGTAGACAGTGACAGGTATGTGGAGGGCTCGACATCCACGACATAGATCGCGGCCAGGGATTTCAGTCTAGAAATGTCGCTGTTGCTTGTTCTTCAGTCAGTTACGATTACAGCGAAGGCCTAGTTGATGAGAACAGACAGGTCCGTGCCGCCCGTGGGAATCGATCTCCTAATATGAAAACGAGATCATGGCTTCTGGCAATAGCTGCGGCTATTTCAGGATTCGCGATGTTGGCGACTCCTGCCCAGGCTGACGGTAAGAAGCACCATCGTCATCATTACTGGGAAGACGAGGGACGCTACAGGTACTATGATCGTGCCTGGGATAACCGTGGTTACAGGTACTATCGACCTTACTATCGCAAGTACTACCGCAACTACGATCGAGAGCCTTATTACTACGGATCGGACTATAATCGCGGTCCAGTATTCGAGTTTCGGTTCCGATCGAACTAAGTCAGCTTCAGCAGAAAGGTTGCGGACGCGAAGTGCGCCGTTTAAGCGAAAAGCGGCGAAGTTGCCGTTTGGAGTGTCAACGACGCTAGCGAATCGAGGCGGGGCGCTGTGGAGGGCAGGTCTCAAGTCGAGGAGCTTGCGTCGCTGCAATATTGGTTGCACATTGGCTGCAGGACCGTTGCGCCACTGCATCAAGCCAACCTGCGTGAGCGCATCCGAAGATTCAAAATCTTTAGAAAATCGGCTGCGGGTTGTCGTTGAAGGGCTGAACGTTCGTAGAACTCCCTCACTTGGTGGCCGCATCATCGGGCAGCTCCAAAAAGAAGACATTGTCGAGGGCACGGACGTATCTCCCGACGGAGCTTGGCAGCAGGTTCGTAATGGCGAACTCTTGGGATGGGCGGCTCGGCGATACTTGATGCCTTACGCTTCGGAGGCACCGGCGAGCGTGCTCAACGAAATTCTTCAAATTGCCTCCACGTCAGCCATTGCAACTTATAACTGGAAAAACCGGGGTGTCGCGCCGCGCGGCTACATCAAAGGAATGGCTATGGTTTTTGGCAGAGTATACTGCCGGCTGAAGGAAGGGGACTCAGCAGCATTGGCAATGTCAAAAGCCAACACCGGCAATCGGCAAAAGGATGCTCTTGCCTGGTATGCTCAACCGTTCCGCGAGGCGGGGATGGATAACGAAACTGCTGGGCCGTCCACGCTGCGCCATCTCTTCGTGCTTCTTGTCGGACTGGGGATGCGCGAAAGCTCGGGAAAATATTGCGAGGGTCGAGACAGAGCGGTGAGCAATACGAGTGCGTCTTCGGCCGAAGCCGGCATGTTCCAGACCAGCTTCGATGCGACAAGTGCGAATCCCCTCTTAGGGCAGCTCTTTGAACAATATCTATCGAAACCAAATGGTTTTGTTGAGATCTTCAACGAGGGAGTCCGCTGCCGAGCCTCTGACCTGCAGAACTTTGGCTCTGGGAAGGGCAGAGAGTTTCAACGACTCTCGAAGGAGTGCCCGGCCTTCGCTGCCGA
The DNA here is from genome assembly GCA_035539295.1 of Terrimicrobiaceae bacterium. Classification (GTDB taxonomy): domain Bacteria; phylum Verrucomicrobiota; class Verrucomicrobiia; order Chthoniobacterales; family Terrimicrobiaceae; genus DASTFP01. The sequence goes on from DATLIT010000519.1 coordinate 10,487, forward strand.
ATTCGCCGCACTCGGTTTGCGCTTGTTCCGAACGCATTGGGGACCGATTAATCGGCGTCAGGCGGAGGTCAGACCCGAATGCAACGTGATGCTCCTTCAGGTGCAAAACTTCATCGACTCAGAGCAGGTCTGTTCACTGTTGATATGACCGTTCGGCAACAGACAGCTTTTGGCCAGCTGTTCCTGCGAGCGCGCAAAGACGCACGCTCATTGTCGCACCCGGTGCCTTGCGGATAATACAGGCGAAACAATCGGCCCATGGCTACTTTTAGCGGCCAGGTAAGAAACAGACCGAACCGGCGAGAACACTGCTCTGTCGATGCTGGCAAACTAGAGAGCATCGGGTGCTCATTGGGTCAGCAAATTCGCGTCCGAAGAAGTCCGGATCAATTTGCGCTACACGGTCGCAGAAGTCCGTCGCGAACGACCTGCAACGATTGTCCGGATGACCGCGGCGGGTCAAGAGCGACTCGGAGCGAGCGGAGAATTCGACGCCAGTGGCGACTCGCAAGTCACTGATTTGATTCATGACGATTGCCAAACTGAGGAGTTGGGCGAGTTCGTTGAGCGCTTGACTGATGATGCGTGCACACGGCAATGGTCGTAATCGCTCCGCACGGCGGCATGATCGAGCGATACACCGATTGCCAGGCTGAGCGCGTCGCCGTAGAGCTGTCGGGTATCTCCTGCTGGCGCTGCAAAGGCTGGAAACCAGATGGCGGAGCCTTCGACCGCTGGCACATTACATCTACAGACATACATGAGGCGTCATTTCCGCTTCTGAATTCAATCGTTAATCGTGGCTTTGCTCATGCGGTTGCCTTTCACGGTTTCTCGGAAGACGACATCCTCATCGGAGGCGGCGCCTCTGACTCGTTCAAACGGAACTCAAAGAAGCGATAGATGATGCACTCAATAGTGAAAGTAGCGCATGCAAAGTAACCATTCGGATTGCGCGTCCAGAAGACAACCCCAACGGGGACAGCCCCGAAAACATCGTCGATCGCTTGGCTAGCGGGAACGGAATCCAAATTGAACAGCTTGTGGTTCGAGAGAGCTGTTGGCCGAAGATCGCCCACGCTGTTGCTTCGGTTTAGAGGAGAATCTTGCCCACAGCATCTCCGGGGACGTTTTGAAATGGGCAAGTACCGGACGACGATTGGGAAAGCCGCCTTATTTAAGTGCAGAAATAGCTAAAAAGGGCTTATAACTGCAAAGTTATGCCTGAGAATGTTTCTATTAGCGGACAGGTTAAGGGATACGACGGGAAGCCGATCAACATGATTCGAGTCACCGTATATCGCGACAGCGA
>DATLIT010000520.1:0-4556 GCA_035539295.1 Terrimicrobiaceae bacterium
GAAAGTTGGAGGAAGAATTACTGAACATTAGCAGCAACGAGCAGCGCCGCATCGGCCAGGATTTGCACGACGGCTTGTGCCAGCACCTTGCGGGCGTTGAGTTCAAGACTGCCGCGCTGGCCAAGCAACTCGCCCACGACCCGATGAAAGGTGGCCACGCCGCCTCGATTGTCGAACTGATTCGAGATGGCGCCCGTCAAGCGTGGATGCTTGCGCGTGGCCTGTCGCCGGTAACCCTCGAATCCCACGGACTCATGTCTGCGCTCTGGGAACTGACCGCAAACTCCGGCAAGCTTTTCCAAATTGCGTGCCGATTTGATTGTCCGCGGCCGGTCCTCGTCCCCAACAACGCGGTCGCGACTCACCTTTATCGGATCGCCCAGGAGGCCATCACAAATGCTGTCAAGCACGGGCACGCCCGCTCGATCGTCGTCTCCTTGAGGCGTGCGCGGAGCAGCGTTACTTTGGCGGTCGCCGATAACGGTAGTGGTCTCCCGCGAGACGTTCGGACGGTTCAAGGGATGGGTCTGCGCATCATGCAGTATCGGGCTGAGACGATCGGCGCGTCCCTAAGCTTCGAGCGTGCGAACCGCAGAGGCACAATTGTCCTCTGCAAGTTTAAGGCCCCGTGATATGAAAACAATTAGCGTTCTCCTGGCCGACGACCACATGGTCGTTCGTGAAGGCTTGCGAGTGCTAGTCGAGACGGAAGGCGACATCGAAGTGGTGGGCGAAGCGAAGACGGGACGTGAAGCGGTCGACATGACCTTGCAGCTTCATCCCGACGTTGTCGTGATGGACATCGCCATGCCGCTGCTGAACGGCCTTCAAGCAACACGGCAAATCCTGAGAACCGCGCCCACGACAAAGGTGCTCATTCTTTCCGCACATGCCGATCCCGAACATGTCGAACAGGTCGTCTCGCTTGGCGCAGCGGGGTATCTGATTAAGCAAACCTCCGCCGATATTCTCCTCGAAGCGATTCGTGAGGTGCAGAAGGGAAAGAGCTTTTTTAGCCCATCGATCTCCACGTATCTTCGCGAACACTATCAGAAGACATCTCACACGGCGCTTCTGCGAAAGCGAAAAGGCGCGTCGCTAACACCACGCGAAGAAGTCGTGCTTCAACTGATCGCCGAAGGAAAAGCCAACAAACAAATCGCCTCCGAACTCGGGATTAGTATCAAAACCGTCGAAAAGCATCGTCAACATCTCATGCAGAAACTCCGCATCCATGACGTTGCGGGTCTCACTCGTTATGCAATTGCCGCGGGAGTCATTGAAAGCAGCATTCAACCGACGACGAATGGTGGTCCCGCTCCGACAGGTTGAATGATCGGCCGATAGACCGGCCGCGTCGAATTTTTGGGAGCTTTGCCAAGCGAGAGATGTCGCCCAATGGAAGACGCCTTTGCCGTTCAGCCGCGAGGCCGAACGGGAGGGGTGAGAAGGGCCCAATGCCGTCCGAAGTTGCACCGAATCGATGGGGTGAAGACCCCATATACAGCCGATCTATTTGGTGCGAATAAGCTCAAGACGAACGCACAGCGATGGTCAAAACAAAGGAAAAGAACGCGACGGTCCGTCAAGAGCTTGACAGGCGGAGGTTGAAACGACTTATGTTTCGGCTGGCTTCGCTCGAGTTTTCGGCGCCTCTAAAGGCCGCGATAAGCCAATACCAAATCTCGTCCGAATACCACAGAACCGAATAGCTCCATCTGCCGGTTCCGATTTATCGAGACGCGGAAGAGCCTAGGGTCCCTGAGCCGCAGCGTCGCCGTGCTGCAATTGGGGTGAATACCCCATAGCGAAGCAGCGGGAACTGGCGGTTACTAAGGCGAGGCATGAACGACTCGACAACCTTAAGCCCGGGCGAGCGACTCATCGTGCCTCAGATGCGATGGAATCTGAGTTGAAAGCATCGCCCTCCACGAACTGGCACCATGAAAGCAAACCCTGCGACCAATGATACGGTTCGACTCTCAGGGTCTTCTGAGCTCTGGAGAGTAATTGCCTCGATCAATGGAACCAAGATCGACATACAACGGATGAACGACTATAATCTCAAGATCATTACGGTCCCGCTGGACTCCGTTCAAGTTGTCGGACACTTCGGAAGTCCAGACACTGTTCGGCCCCTAGCGCCGCCCAACGAGCCTCTCGAGAGCCATAACCATTAAGCGTTTTTCGTGTCTCCGATCGCTCGCGGGACGGCATTCGCGAAGCAACGTATCGCCAACGCGGTGCGCATTAGAGATGTCGCCGATTTTAGCCCAGGCTCCGTGTCTGAAATAATGATTCTCTATTTGAACTAAAGAATTACCAACGAATTCCCATGGTCCATTTGCCGTGTCCGCCACAAACGAGGCGACGCCACACAGATCGAACCCAAAAGGTTCAAAGCCACCGATGGCAGAAACCGGTCTCCTCCTGATTTTGAGATGCCGCGAGTGATTGTAAAGGGGGAGTATGTAGCTCTCGGCTACCGGGCGGCTGTCGCAGATAGAGATACTTCTTCTGCGGGGGCCTTCCTTTTCGGGTCGCGATTGTGAAAAGGTCACCACAGGGTCCTGAGCCGCTAAGAAATAACCGTTTGAGGCCCACGCACTCTGACCAAGCGGACCTTGGAACTGCGCGACACGGGAATCATTTAAGAGGAAGCCACGGTCGTGAGCGGGCACGGCATTCTGCACCTGCAATGGTAGACTGTTGTGCGGCCAAGGGAAAATTCCACCATCTTCCACCTTTTGTGCCTGTGGTGAAATTAGTAAGAGGAGCTCCTGACTTAGACATCATATACGAAACCGCTCATGTCTTAGCCTTCGAATCCCCAGCGTCCGCACTCGTACCTAGCTGGACATTGATGTCTGCATAGATCGCGATGGCGTGGGTGACTACGGTGCGCGCAAGCTCGGGGTCGTAGTGGGATCGGGACATGACGCCACTTGCAAGCAGACTTGCTGTGAGGGCCACCACGTTAGATATATCTTGAGGGGTTGGTGAGTTCATAAAGCAATCTACGCCATGCACGCTAGGATGGCTTTTGTCCGCCGCGGTAATGTTAAAAGCGAGCGCCGAGATTTAGCGGCTTCCGGACCCGTGCGCGCTCCGCAGTGGTGGGAAGTTGCGGGGAAATGAGGTGCACGATTGTGCTAAAGTCTGTTGCCGCCGTGCTTCGAGCATTCGTCCCCGCGATTCTTCGTCTTCACACCTTCCCCGCGGTACAAGCAGGGATGCCTCATCCGTCGACGCGTCGCCCTACCCGCAAATTGCCTCCTGGCGGGCACTAATCGCGACACCCCTAGAAGTGACATCCGAATCTGATGCTCGTGGGATGAGTGACATGAAGCTTGGTCATGAGACCTGCTAGTCACGGAGGGGAATCTTACCCCTTCGACCCGCCAGGCTGGCTACAGCTAGGAGCTCTGCGGGTTCCACGGGCTTTGAGAGATGATTTTGAAATCCTGCCCGGATCGCTTTCGTCCGATCCTCGGAGCGCGCATACGCAGTGAGCGCGACAGCCGGCAAGGCATTCGCTTGACTCTGCTCGAGAATTCGCAGCCGCCGCATTAGCGAATAGCCGTCTTCCATAGGCATGCCGATATCGCACACTAGGACATCCGGCCGCATAGTAAGGATCCGCTCAATCGCTGCAGAGGCGCAGCTCGCCAGCGAAACTGTTGCGCCTGCCATCTCCAAGAGCCTTTTCACGAGTTCGCGTGCATCGCCCTCGTCGTCCACGACCAGGACGTGAACGTCGGTTAGGCACACTTCTGGTAAACGCTGATTCTCCCGCACCGCTGTGCGGGACTGACGACTTTCGTTGTCGCGTTCAAAATGGACGGCCAGGAGCGGGAGATGGACAGTAAAGGTCGTTCCTTTGTCGATTCCGTCGCTTCTCACGTCGACGGTCCCGCCATGCAGCTCGACGAGCTGCTTAACGATAGCGAGTCCCAGCCCGAGCCCGCCGTGCCGGCGAGTTGTCGATGCGTCACCCTGTTGAAAACGGTCGAAAACATACGGCAGGAACTCGGGGGCAATTCCTTCGCCCGTATCATTGACGCTGACTTCGATGTGCGACTTGACACGTTCTAGCAATACGCGGGCCTGTCCGCCCTTAGGAGTGAATTTGATGGCGTTATTGAGGAGGTTCCAAAAAACTTGCCTCAGCCGATCGGCGTCACCAGAAATCGGTCCGATACGAGGATCCACCACGACCTGCAGGTGAATGCCTTTCGCCTCCGCCGCTGTCCGCACGGTATCGACTGACTCATTCAGCACGGCGGGAAGGTCGATTTGCGCCACCTCGAGTCGCATCTTCCCAGAGATGATGCGGCTCATATCGAGCAGATCTTCGATGATCTGGGCCTGAGTGCGCGCATTTCGTTCGATGGCGTCGAGTCCTTGCTTAAGTTCGTCGTCCTGCAGGTTGCCGGTGTGAAGGATATGCGCCCAACCGAGCACCGCATTCAGAGGCGTGCGAAGTTCGTGGCTAAGCGTCGCGAGAAACTCATCCTTCATGCGACTGGCGAGCTCAGCGCGTGAACGTGCATCCC
>DATLIT010000521.1:0-2749 GCA_035539295.1 Terrimicrobiaceae bacterium
TCCTAATGCTTGTTGACATTGTCACCCGCGGTGGAAATCTGCTCCTGGGAATCGGTCCCACAGCTGACGGTCGTATTCCCGTCATTATGGAGCAACGATTGCTGGACGTCGGCAAATGGCTGTTTGTCAACGGAGAGGCAATTTACTCCACCCGCCCCTGGCAACGCAGCCGGCAGTGGAGCACCGGAGAACTTCCCCAACTCGAGTACGACAAGGAATTCATGGCGGCGTACGACATCCTGAAGATGGTCGAACTTTCCAGGGATGGATCAGCTGCCATTGAGGCTTTCTTCACCTGCAACAACGAGGCCGTGTTTGCGATCTTACCTCGCTGGCAAACGGGTCGGTTTGCCTTTGAGGGCATCGCCGCAGAGAGCCTCAAGTCCGTCGTGCTCTTGGGCGAGAATCGCCCTTTGACATTTCAAGGCGCAGCGGACGGGATATCGATCGACCTACCAGTGATTTCAGGAAGCCTTCTGGCGCAACCAGCATGGGTCCTGAAGTTCTCCCCGTAGCTCGTTTCACGAGCTCAGTTGTTGTCGACGCGGGCCCGTCTCCCAATCTCTTATAAAGCTTAGGATTTTCTGATCATCGCCATCTGCGAGCCAGACCGCTTGCAGGAAGTCGGCGGGGTGAAGTCGGTGCTCTCGAAGAAAATGGCGGTCTCCGCCGCAGCCGTACATGATATCGTGGCAAAGAGCTCCTTCAAGGAAGCAAGTTGCTTTCTTGATGATGCGCGGGAGCCACGGAATCCCTGCAAGAGTTGCCCGTTTGGGAGGAAGTTCGTCGGGGCGAATTTCTTGGAGGCTGCCGACACACTTTTGCTCGAAGATGAAGTAGTGGCGACGGACGGCGACAATGAGGAGATAGGTGTCCCAATCGGGTTCGCCTGCCGAGACAAAATCCTCGGCGTAATCGTAGACATTGATTGGGCGAAGCCCGACCGAAGAGAGAAATGCAGTCTCTTCGGGAGAAAAATAGGTCGTGTCATCGCGTTGCCCGTCGCGGTAGAGAGTTACTGCTTTATCGTAAACGGTGCGCAGGCTCGTGGTCCAAAGATCGGATTTCATTGGGCTAAACCAAGCAGCGCGGCTGCGTTTTGGCACCAGGTTTTTCATGCTTCTGCTCACCTGAAGCGAAAATGCCGACAAGAGAATCACGACGTGCTTGCATGCCGACACTATACGACTAGTCGCCGGCCAACACTTCTGCGGCGGTCTTGAAGTGCATCTTCGCGACAGTGCCGAGAGCATCGCGCCCGGCGATCTCCACAACCTTCCGAGCCGCTTGCTTGACTGACGCCGATACGCCCCTAGGAAGGGGGACGCCGAGACGTCTCCCGGCCGTATCCAGCCAATCGATGAACTTCTCGCGGGCCAGAATGGATGCACCGGCAACTGCGAAGTCTGACTCTGCCTTGGTGCGTTGTTCGAGTGCAAGCGTCCGCCCTTTCTCCATGATCGCTCGCTGGAGCACGCGAACATCGGCGAACTTGTCAGAAAGCGCTCGCGGGCACTCCGGTCGAAGCTCGCAAAGGTTTTCGATGACGCGTGAGTGTCCCCAGGCGAGGAGCCGGTTTAGATTACCAATTTTGAGGAAAAGCGAATTGTAGCGTTCGGGTCCGATGGTGACGACGGTTTGGGCGGCCCCAGAGTTTCGAATCGCGCCCGCGAGGTCTCGTATACGCTTGTCTGATGAAATGCGTTTGCTGTCGGTCACTCCGATTTGCTGGAACTGGCGCGCGAGATCACGATCGACATAGACTCCGGCAATCACCAGCGGCCCGAAAAAGTCGCCCTTTCCACTTTCGTCGATGCCGAAGTGCGGCTCGAACATCTCGGGATTGAGAACCTCTTCATAGCCGAGCTTGGCTTCTCCGAGGATCGCGGGTTCCAGCCGGAATTTGACAAAATCTTCCGTCCCGCGGCCTTGCACGACTAGCTTTGGCCCCTTCTCGTAAACGGCGATCGTGAGCTTGTCTCGTTGCGCAAAGTAGAGCGTGTACGGGCGCGTCTCGAATTTGTAGTCCTCTGCGCGCAGCAAGGCCTTTAACTTCGCGGCTTGCGCAGGTGTCACGGGAGTTGTGTAAAGGGTGATGGCTTTATCCGGCACAGGAAAGAGCAATAAAGCGCAAGCTTGCGCCAACACGGAGCAAAAAATCCGGCGCAAGCTCTCGCGCTGGTTCAAGCGTTATGGGCGTGATCTGCCTTGGCGGCGGACCCACGATCCCTATGCGATTTTAGTCTCGGAGTTCATGCTTCAGCAAACAACCGTGAACGCGGTTATCCCCTATTTCGAGCGTTGGATGGCCAGATTCCCTACCTTGGCTTCCCTTGCTCGATCCGCAGAGAAAGATGTCTTGGCGCTTTGGCAGGGCCTTGGCTACTACCGGCGCGCTCACAATCTTCGTCAAGTCGCGCTGACGCTCCTCAAGACGGGGAGGGCAGAGGTTCCGGATTCTCTCACCGAGCTCCGGACTTTGCCGGGCGTCGGCGACTACACCGCGGCGGCAGTTGCTTCCTTTGCCTTTGATGCCGTGCAGCCATTGATCGACGCAAATGTCGCCCGAGTGCTTGCGCGATTTCGCAACTGGAAGGAGCCGATCGACGACGCTGCCGGACGTGCTTTCCTCCTCCAAGCGGCGAGGGAGCTTCTCCCAAAGGCAGGTGGTCGTTTGCATAATTCCGCGTTGATGGAACTTGGAGCGTTGGTCTGCCTGGCGCGAAATCCAAAATGTTGCCGCTGTCCG
>DATLIT010000522.1:0-3486 GCA_035539295.1 Terrimicrobiaceae bacterium
GCCAACCCACCAAGCCTTAGTGGGACGGCAACGGGTGTTGTCAGCTTTCTGAACTTAACCTTTAGTGCGCTCGTAGGCCCTGTTTTTGGATGGATCATGAAGGGTCTTGGAGGGGCTGAGCGGACATCTCTTGAGCGATACCAAGCCACATTTGAACCGCTTCTCTACGGCGTAGCGCTCGCTATGGTGCTAACGCTTGCCTTGAAGGAAACCGGCCGCCACGTGCGTGTCGAACTAAAAACGGCTGTGGAGGCTGCATGAATTCTGGAACAGGAAAATATGAGCGGCTCCTGGAGCGGTGCGCGGGCTTAGCGCCCGTACCCGCCGCTGTCGTTCACCCTTGTGAGCAATCGGCGCTGGAGGGGGCATTGGAAGCCGGCGCCAAGGGCCTGATCACTCCCATTCTTGTCGGCCCTGCGGACAAGCTCAGGGACATAGCGAAATCATCACAATTGAACATCAGCGGAATCGAAATCATCGACGCACCGCACAGCCATGATTCAGCTGTGAAAGCGGTGCAATTGGTGCGCGAGGGCAGGGCAGAAATGCTCATGAAGGGCAGCCTGCATACGGACGAACTGCTGGGGGCTGTCGTTGCGCGCGACACGGGGCTGCGAACCGGACGCCGTATTAGCCATGTGTTCATCATGGATGTCCCCACGTACCACAAGGTGCTTATCGTGACGGACGCGGCTATCAACATCGCCCCAACCCTCGAAGACAAAGTCGACATCTGCCAGAACGCTATCGACATGGCGATCTCACTAGGATTAAAGGAACCCAAAATCGCCATTCTTGCCGCAGTCGAGACGGTTACCTCGAAAATGCCAGCGACGATCGATGCCGCCGCGTTGTGCAAAATGGCGGAACGAGGGCAGATCACTGGGGGCATTCTCGATGGCCCGCTTGCCTTCGACAATGCCATCAGCAAGCAGGCGGCGAAGACTAAGAACATCTCTTCCCCTGTTGCCGGCGATCCCGACATCCTACTCGCCCCGGACCTTGAGGCCGGTAACATTCTCGCCAAGCAGCTTACCTTCCTCGCAAATGCCGACAGCGCAGGATTAGTGCTCGGCGCACGAGTCCCGATCGTTCTGAGAAGCCGCGCCGACACGGTGCGGTCCCGGATTGCCAGTTGTGCGGTTGCTGCTTTGGTGGCACACGCGCGCCGCAAGGAACAAACGAGGAGCGTCAGTCATGGATGATTACGCGCTCGTGCTAAATGCAGGATCGTCAAGTCTGAAGTTCTGCGTGTTTGTGAGACCGTCGGACGAGAATTGGAAACTGGCCTCAAGAGGACAGATCGACGGGATCGGTAGCTCGCCCCGCATATCTGCCCGCGATAGCGCAGGTGAGCGGCTTGTCGACGATCAACTCGACGCCTCTATACGTGATCAGCGAAGTGCCCTTGGTGTGCTCGCCGAGTGGCTCAGATCTAAGCATACGGGTGCGCGCGTCCTCGGTGTCGGACATCGTGTGGTGCACGGCGGCCTGCAATACATCGGTCCAACGATAATTACACCTCAGGTCCTCTCTGATTTACATGCCTTGGAGCCGCTGGCCCCACTGCACCAACCACACAACCTTGCGGCGATTCACGCTCTCTCTGAGCGGCTGCCGAACGTGCCTCAGGTCGCCTGCTTTGATACAAGCTTTCACCGGACCCAATCTCCCCTCGCCCAGTTGGTTCCACTTCCCCGGAATATTCGCGACTCAGGCGTGCAGCGATACGGTTTTCACGGGCTGTCCTACGAATACATCGCCGGCATGTTGCCGCGGATATCGCCCGAGATCGCAGAAGGACGGGTTATCGTAGCTCACCTGGGAAGCGGCGCCAGCCTTTGCGCGATGAAAAACCGCAAGAGTGTCGATTGTACTCTCGGATTTACAGCGCTCGACGGACTCTGCATGGGCACAAGGCCCGGCTCCCTGGACCCAGGAGTCATACTGCACCTCTTTCAAAATCTGCGAATGACTGCGGACGAGGTGTCGACAATCCTCTATAAGAGATCTGGACTGCTCGCCATCTCGGAACTCAGCAACGATATGCGCGCTCTGCTTCAGAGCTCTGAGCCGAACGCGTCCCTTGCCGTCGATTACTTTGTATATCGTGCCGCAAAGGAGATCGGCGCTCTCGCCGCCGTCTTGGGTGGACTTGACGGCTTGGTCTTCACCGCAGGAATCGGTGAGAACTCTGCCGAAATCCGAAAGCGGATCTGTCAATCATCCGCCTGGCTCGGAGTAGCTCTCGATGAAGAGTCCAACCTCCGCGCTGAAGCTCGCATTTCGGCGCGTGGAAGCAAAGTGTCGGTGTGGGTCATCCCGACCAATGAAGAGCTGATGATCGCCCGTCATATGGGTCTGATGCTCGGGTTGGTCGCGACCCACGCCTAGACAAAAGAAAGAGATCACTATGGGTGCAACAGTACTACCCGAGACAGACCAGAAAGCTCGCTCTCCCTGGAAAGATTTCCAAACGGGGCTTTGGCAAAAGGAGACTAACGTTCGGGATTTCATTCAGCACAATTACACCCCGTACGAAGGAGATGAATCGTTCCTCGCATCCGCAACCGGCCGCACGAACAAGCTCTGGGAACAGCTGAACGAGCTCTTCCGCGAGGAACGGCGAAAAGGTGTCTTGGACATTTCGCAGATTCCGAGTTCGATCAACGCTCACGGGCCCGGCTACATCGATCGTGACCAGGAAATCATTGTAGGACTGCAGACCGATGCGCCGCTCAAGCGGGCGATCATGCCTAACGGCGGTCTGAGAATGGTTCTGACAGCTCTAAAGGCTTATGGGGTTGAGCCCGATCCGCAGGTCGTTGAGACGTTCTCGAAATATCGCAAGACGCACAACAACGGTGTCTTCGATGCCTACACGCCGGACATACGAAAGTGCCGGAGTTCCCATATCCTGACCGGCCTGCCCGACGCGTACGGACGAGGCCGGATCATCGGGGACTATCGCCGCGTGCCGCTGTATGGCGTGTCTCGCCTCATTGCGGAGAAGGAAGCCGAAAAACGGAGCCTCGACATAGTCATGTCGATCGACGAGATCATCCGTGACCGCGAGGAAATCAGCGAGCAGATACGCGCGCTGCAGGAACTGCAGGAAATGGCTTCCAAGTACGGATTTGATATCTCCAAGGCGGCGAGCAATGCGCGCGAAGCCGTGCAGTGGCTCTACTTTGCGTACTTGGCGGCGGTGAAGGAACAAAACGGAGCCGCAATGTCGCTGGGTCGAGTCTCAACCTTCCTCGATATCTACTTCGAACGAGACCTCGGGATGGGCGCCCTCAATGAGGAGCAGGCTCAGGAGATAGTCGACGACTTCGTAATAAAGCTCCGCATCGTCCGCTTTTTGCGCACGCCCGAATATGATGAACTTTTCGCGGGCGATCCAACCTGGGTTACTGAATCGATTGGCGGATCTGGAGATGACGGACGTCCGCTGGTAACCAAGACCAGCTTCCGGTTTCTTCA
>DATLIT010000523.1:0-5545 GCA_035539295.1 Terrimicrobiaceae bacterium
GGATTTACTACGGACTCGGACTCTACGGAGTGGAAACGGCCTCCCGCGCCTGCTTTGGCAAGTCGGCCAACGAGCTCACGCTCTCCGAGGCCGCTATCCTTGCCGGATTGATCCGGAGCCCGAATCGCCTGACGCCACTCGGTGACAGCCGCACGGCCCTGGCCGAGCGAGATCAGGTCCTCGGCAGGATGGAAGAGCTCAAGATGATTACTCCCGAAGAAGCCAAAGCGGCCCGGGCCGAGCCGATACCTCTTACCAAGATTCTGCTGCCTAGCACGCAGGAGAATTACGCGATGGACGCGGTCATGCGCGACCTGGCCATTCTCCTTCCCAAGGACATCATCGATCGAGGAGGACTGAAGATTTACACAACGATCGATCCAAGGCTCCAGATGATTGCCGAGGAGGCCGTCGAATCCAAATTGGCCCAACTCGAGTCCTCCAAAGAGTGGCCTCATCCCACGCGTGTCCCCGTAACGACTGCGGACCCGCACGCCAACGCGGAAAAACCCACCGAATCTCCCTACGTCCAGGGTGCTCTCATGGCGATCGATAACGAAACGGGCGGGATCCGCGCCATCGTCGGCGGACGCGACTTCAAGGAAAGCCCGTACAATCGTGCTTGGCTCGCCAAGCGTCAGGTCGGCTCCACCTTCAAGCCTTTCGTTTATGCGGCCGCATTCAGCAAGGGAATGGGCCCTGGAATGCTTGTGGATGATTCGCCAATTCGCGAGGGAGACATCGCAGGGGTCACGTCATGGTCGCCGCGAAACTCAGACGGCGAGAACGAAGGCCTCCAGCCGGCCGCCCTCGGACTCATCCGATCACGCAATACCATGACGGTGCGCGTCGGCGAATTCGCGACCCGAGCGGAGGTGCGGGCGCTCGCGCTCAAAGCCGGTCTCGAAAAGGTTCCTGATATCCCGGCGATTTACCTGGGGGCATTTGAAACAACGCTCAAGGATCTCACCGCGGCGTATACGATGTTCCCCAATAATGGTGTTCGCCGACAGCCATACATCATCGAGTCGATCCAGGATCGCTACGGCAAGACGATCTACAAGGCAACGCGCGCAGAACTTCGCTGCATCAATCCCGACGTGAACTACGTCATGAATGAACTGCTCCGAGACGTCATTCGAAAGGGCACCGCGACCGCCGCGACGTCGTTCGGTCTCACTGTCCCCGCTGCCGGCAAAACCGGAACCACTGACGATTACAAGGATGCCTGGTTTGTCGGCTACACCACACGCTTGACCTGTGGCGTTTGGGTAGGCATGGACAGACCTGAGCGGATCGCCGATCGCGGCTATGGAAGCAAGCTTGCTCTCCCCATCTGGGTCGACTTCATTCAAAACGCCTCGGCGTGGAAATATATCGCTCAGAACTTCACCGTTCCCGGCAACCTCCAGACGGTCGAGCTCTGCCGCACATCAGGCGCCCTCGCCACCCCTGAATGCAAATTCGCCAGAACAACCTATCGGGCTCAACTTCCCCAAAACATGATCCCTCGAAACCAATGTCCGGATCACACGGGATTGCTGGCCAGCTTCCCGACGAGCTCCGGGAGCAATCCTGCGTCGGCAAGCTACGCGCCCGCCGACGCTCCCCCAAGGGGAGTGCCTGCCGCTCCTGCCGTCCCGGCGCAGACTGTGGCTGACGCCTCCTCCCGAGCCGTGCCTGTCGGCCCGGCAGTCCGGGCGCAGGCCGTCGCCCCTCCGGCCGGTCCACCGCCCGATCTGACCGCTCCAATGGCACCACCTCCGTTCGCGATTCCGCCCATGGCGCCGCCAAGCCTCGCCCCTCCCTCTGTTCCCACGACAACGGTCCAGGCGACCGAGGCAACTGCTGAGCAGACGCCGCCCCCGGATGCAAACTATCGAATGATCCGACGGCAGAACGGCTTCATCTTCGAAAATTCGCGCTAAAGTCGTCCTTCGACGCGCTCGCTTTCCGGGCATTGAGAAAATTTTCGTCCGATTTGGGCTCTACCCCGGCGGCTCACTCTAGCTTTTCGCGGAGAAACTCGGAAAACCCTGCGACTGAGGAGAACACGAAATCAGGACGCATCTGCTGGAGCTCGGCAGCGTTCGCGGTCGGCGCCCACGCTGCCGCGGCGATCCGGATATTGCAATCTCTGCATGCCTTCACGTCACTTGGCGCATCCCCTACATACAGGACTTCTTCGCGATCGAGCGAGAATTCCGCGATCACCTCTTCGATCCGCCGGTCCTTTACCGGTCCGGAGGAAGCTCCCGTCTTAATAACATCGAAATAGTCTTCCATTCCATAATTCTTCAGCGTGAGCTGCGTACTTCGATCCCCCTTGCCTGTGATTAAGCCGACGAAGACCCCCTTCGCTTTCAAATAGGAGAGAATCTCCGGAATACCTTCGAAAGGACTTGGCCACCGACAGTGCAGCTCTTCATATCTGAGGAGATATTGTTTCAACCCTTCGGCCTGTCTCTCCGGGAGAAACACAGCAATCGTCCCCTCCTCCGAGGGACCGAAGGTGGCCACAATTTCTTCATCCGTCAGGCTGCGGGCCGCCAACGGCTCGATCGACTCACGGAAGGCAGCAATGCAGAGCGGCAGCGTGTTACCGATCGTGCCGTCGAGGTCGAAAAGTACGGCTTTCATGCGAGAGCGCTCGGGAGAGGACATGCTTGCCGACTATTTCACTAAAGGGTCTTGCCAGACCCTCACCAGAATACAAGCGTGACGTTCCTGATCTTACCGGGATGAAGAGGAACGTCTATAAGCTTAGCTTTCTCCCCAGCTTGTAGTGTTCCTATTTTCCGGGGGACGCGTATGCTCCCCGGACATCCCCGCAACGCCGTTGCTCAGGCTCTCATCAAAGTTCTGCCGTCGACGCGGTCGATCGGCATAGGCCGACCTGGACGAGTTGTCGCGGCTTACTGCGGAGCGCTTAGCCAAATCGCTGGCACTAGCGCTCACGACAAGAGTTTCGAAGTTATCGTCGCGGCCACGGACACCACTTTAGGCGTTCTCAGGGAGGCCCAGGCTTTTCGAGATTTAAAGTGAAGGCGAGGCGGGTTCCAAAGAAACTGTGGTCTCGGAATCCCACCGCCTCAGCAAGTCGCGTCACTTTGCGACGGCTTTGAAAGTGCGGATCAAAGATGATCTCGGTGATCGACAGGATCCCTCCGGGTTTCAGGGCATCAAAAACCTCCTGCAGCGCTCCGCGTTGGTTCGGAATTTCTCCGAGCACTGCCACCATGAGAGCCCGATCAAAGTGATCGCTTTCAAGTCTTCCCTCGCCCGTGCCTGCTTGGAGAAAACGGATGTTCGAGAGCTTAGCATTTTCGGCTTTTTCTTTGGCTCGCCTAAGCATTCCCTCTTGGATGTCGATGGCGACTACTTCGCCATCGCGAACGCGCTCGGCCAATGGAATGGCCACTCTGCCAGGACCACAGCCGACGTCCAGCACTACGATATCGGGTTCAAGCTTTAAATGCTCTATAATCGTGGCCGCTCGATTCGTTCGAGTAAACGGACTGTCGAGTTCGACAAACCAGCGCAACCAAACCGGACAAGGCAGCGAACGACGACTGGATGCCAAACGCCACGTGAAAGCGACGAGCAAGAACAGTCCAACAGCTCCCAAGAGAATGCCTACCTTTCTCATAACGCGTCGTCTCCAGGAGCATACCTGTCTCGGGAGTGGTGGCCGGCGTCCTCACCGGACACTCTCGATCCCGACAACGTCCCACGGGCGTATCCAACGGCTGGCGAACGAGGCGTGTGTGCTCCCCTTCGGGTGATTCCGGATATACCGCTCAGTTCCGCGTTCATTCAACTCCTTCGTTTGTGAATGCCGAGCCTATTACCATCCGGGTCGACAATGATCGCTCCCCGCCACCCTGGCATCTCGAAGGGCTCGATAGCAAACGGCGTTTGGTGACGGCGCAGGTGCGATCGTGTCGTCAAAGTCATCCACTTCCAACACAAGGTGCGGGCCGTCGCCTGACGCCTTCAGGAACGGTTCATTTCCAACTCCGAGCGTGTGAGGACCGACTTCGTACTCGGCCCAGAACTGGTCGTCTCGCTCGGTAAAATGTGTGCCGGTGAGCCCAAGAACGCCCTCATAGAACGCTCGGGAACGCGCCAGATCGGTGGAGGGGTAGACGACAAAGGCAAATTCAACGATCTTCATTGGAAAGCTCAGATTGCGAACTGCTTGATCGGGCAGTTAGCCTGCGGCCTTGTTCGGTTCCTTAACCTCCATCAGGTAGGAAGTGAGCTTCTTGATCTTAGCGCCTGCCATCTCGAACGCATCACAAAACACCGCGTGCAAAACTCCGCCGTCCTTGCGTTGAGCGCGTACGGTGCCCTCGGCGAGGACAACATCGCTTTCTTCGGTGAGACGCGTCAGAACGATGACCGGACTGCCGGTGAACGCCTCGTTCTCGATCTCTTTGTCGAAGGCTTGCTTTCCTCGAATGTGGAACATTCCCGGGATGACCCACTCCACATCGTCAGTAAGGCACGAGAGCACCATGTCATGATCGGACCTGCGAAATCCCTCCAGATATCGTTCCACGATCTTCTTGTTCTCAGTCACAACATTTCTGACGTCGCGCGACGATCCCTTCGGTTCAGTCTGTGGGAAGTTCAGTGCGATAGCTCTCTCCTTGCGCAGTCGATAAGTCTCTCGCGCCCAGCGGAAGCTTGGATCGCTTGCTTGCAGCTGTTAACCGCTTTCTCAATGGCGGGCCGAGACTTTCCCGGGAAGTCACGGCAAAGCTTGTCCACGAGGTGTTCGATTTCCCAATCCTGCCATGAACTCTTATCGCTGTAACGCGCTGTAGAATCGTCGTCGCGCATATCTGTGGTAAACTATCAACGCTCAACTCTCCGCTTTCAACTCACCCCCCAAGGCCGCAAAGACCTCCATCTGAGTCATCAATCCAAGTGCATCCATGAGAAATCTGGTATCCTTAATTTTCCCATCGACGATGCGGTCGATCGCTATTCCCCAAACGGACACTTGGCGGTCGGTCGCCGGAACGCCGAAAAATTCCGCTCGATGGGTGCCGGTCCAAACGAATCGGCTGACCACTTTGTCACCTTCCTCAATTTGCTCCTCGACCGACCAATGCATGTCCGGAAACGCTGCACGGAAGCCACGCAAGACATCCTTGAGACCGCTGAGTCCCGGTCCTTGACCGGGAAATGGAGCCAACTCGACGACGTCTTCGTGAAAATATTCTCCGGAAGCCTCAATATTACCGTGATTGAGCACATCGTCGATAAAGTCGCGGACCAAGTTGGCGTAATTTTTCATTTCGAGGGAAACGCTCCCCGCCTACCGCTTGTTCGTTATCCGGTCAACGAACTTTTAGCCATCTTCTGACAAAGAACGCTTAAGCGTTCGCGCAAAACTTTCCGGGCGCGGGGAAACCGCGTTGTTTTCTCAGCAAGCGCCAACCTACGCGGGCTGACGCTCTTACCAAGTCGCAGGCAGGGTCGCCCACGCCTATGGATCCGAATCGATGACGGCACTCAAACAACCGCTCAAGAC
>DATLIT010000524.1:0-4186 GCA_035539295.1 Terrimicrobiaceae bacterium
ACCCTCAGCTTCGAAACATTTAGTGAAACAGTATTCGACTTCCGCATTACGCCGATGCTGATTGCGCAAGGGATGGCTTTTTCGGTAGTCGTCGGCCTCGTCGGCAGCGTGCTGCCGGCAATCCGTGCGGCCAGATTGCCGGTCATCTCTGCGCTCAAGGCAATCTAAAGGCAAAGGTGGCATAAGTTCTAAGCATGAAACGCGACGATCTTGAAAAACTTCGCATTCCTCGGGAGCAGCGTTCTTCGAGAGGCTCCCATGCGATACTTATCTTCTTAGCGATCGCGTTCATCCTGGTAGCCGCAGCCTGGTTTGCCTGGCCGCGTGTTTCCGATTCCAAGCGTCTCGTCTCACAGACTCAACCGCAGCAGACCGACGCGGCCGCTCCGAGCCCCGTCAGCTCGCCGGCTCTACCAGATCAAAATGGCATTCTGCTGACGACTAGCGGTTACATCATCAACCGCGAGCGAATCGAATTGAGTCCACGTTTTGTTGGCATCGTTCGCTGGATTGGAGCGAAGAAGGGGGATCCCGTGAAAAAGGGCCAGGTCGTCGTCCTGCTTGATGATTCCGAGCAGCGCGCACGAGTCACCGAGGCGGAAGGCCGGCTGGCCCGTGCTCAATCGGCCCTCCAACTTGCCAGGACACGCTTCAATCGGCTCAGGACGCTGCGGGAGCAGCGCGTCGAATCCGAGCAGCAACTCGACGATGCCCAGGCTGAACTTACTGCCGCTGAAGCTGGACTCCGCGAGGCCCAAGGTTTGCTGGACTTTGCTCGCTGGCAATTGGCTTGGACAGTTATTCGCTCGCCAATCGACGGCGTCGTTCTTGAGAAGCTGGCCGACGAAAACGAACTTGTCTCTCCGCAGAGCTTTGGAGGCGACAAGGGACCCAGCACCGCCCTGTTGGCCGTCGCCGATCCGCAAGATCTTCAAGTCGAGATTGATCTCAACGAGAGCGACCTTTCCAAAGTATGGCTCGACCAGCCCTGCCGCGTCACTCCGGAAGCCTACCCCGACCATGTTTATAACGGCTACGTCGCGGAAATAGCTCCCGAAGCGAACCGGCAGAAGGGAACGCTCCAAATCAAGGTGCAGGTCAAAGATCCGGATCGATATCTGGTTCCCGAACTTAGCGCGAAAGTAGATTTTCTGGCCTCTTATCCTCCGGTTTCGCCTTGACCTGTGGCGTTGGCAATGGAACCGGACGGTCGCTCAGCTTAGGCAACTGCTGCTCTGGTGGCGGCGCCTTCGGATCATAGGGAACTCCCCCCACCACTTGTACCGACGCATCCGGTTTTCTAACGAGGTATGGTCTGGCGTCATAAGCCTGATAAGCCTGCTGTTTGAGCACTTTGCCGTTCACATCGAAGTGGGAATACAAAAATGCCTTGGGAGCGGTGTTCTGGAGGATGTGGATCTGATTGCCGCCGTCCAATTCGATATCGGGACTTGCGAAAGTGATGAAACGTCCGACTTGCGTCGTGCAGTAGACAACTCCTGCCTCCTTGTCCTCGACCCGCAGGTAAAGCATCGTCGTCCGCGGCAGACGGTGTGCAAGGATTGTAAATGTTCGCGCCCTTCCTTGGCCGAGACCTTCGGGCACCCCGACCGTCTGCTGCCAAAGCTGGCGCCCTTCGGTTATCTCGATATTAAGCTGAGGTGAAACAAAATACTTGCCGAGCTGTGAAACGTAAACTGCCGCCCTGACACGGTAGGTGCCAAACTCGCTCAGCGGATAGAGCGGAGTGATGTTTATCGATCGCGCGAGCCTCTGACCCGCTTCGATTTCAACCGTCTGATTCTGATAATGTGGATTGATTGGGGGCAATGGTCGGCCATCCACAGTTTCAATTTGAAATCCGAACCATTTCTCACGAGGAGTGTCTTCCAGCGTCAGTGGGCCTCCACTTAGATTCGTAATCGTTACATTGCAGATCAGCGGTTCGTAAACCATATAGAGAGACCGCTTCAAGGCGACGTCCACCTGCACCTGGGCGGTGGCGGGAAGCAGCAGCACGAGCCAAAATAACGACACCAGGCCGAAGTATCGCCGCGTCGTGTGATTATCGCGGAAGGGCGTTCTGCGGGCGAGCTTTTCGATTCCTCCAGAGGCGCCAGAATCAGGTCCGCCAACAGTCTGCAGGCATCTCTTTCTTCCAGCTCTCCTCATCTCGAGGTCCGCCCCGGTGGAGAATCGGAAGCCGTCCTGAAGCCGAGCGCCTCGTCAGTCTGTAAGCTCGTCAGCAGGAGAACACGGCGTGTAAGGCTGTAATCCGGGTTCTTCCAATTCCCCCCGCGTATGACGGGTATCTTGTTTCCTTGCATCCGGGGATCTTCATCAGACGAAGCTGTCCATTCAGACACATTTCCCGCAAGCCCGACGACACCGAACGGACTCTTGTCTTCCATTTTCCCATCCACCGGCGACCACCTCTTGTAGCCGTCCTTTTCACCGCCCCGTTGGGGATTTGGATCGAGATCGTTCCCACTGTTCGCTTTGCTCAGGTTGGGATCGTTTCCCCAGGGATACTTACGGCCCTGCGTTCCCCGCGCGGCTTTTTCCCACTCCTGCTCTGTGGGCAGCCTCCTGCCCTTCCAGTTCGCGTAAGCATACGAATCGAACCAATCCACTCCAAACACCGGGCAGTTCACGTCGAGGGCAGCATCATGGAATCTGCCCCACTTCTTAGCTCTGGTATAATATCCTGGCATCGGGCCGGTCGCCAGATTCTGGTCGGCCCAATCAACCGGCACATGCGACTTGCCTTTTGGTTGCCCGGGGTGTTCAAACTTCGCCGCGGCTTCAGGATTCTGCTCGAGAAACTTAAGAAATTCAGCGTATTGCCCAATCGTCACCTCGAACTCATCGATGTAAAACGTGGGCAAACTAAGCTTTTCCCCAGCCTGATAGATGAAGTCCCCAGCTGGAATTTCGATCATTCGATTGGAGATGCGGAGATCACCGCCCTTTGGCCGAAAAAGAAACCACCAGAGAAAACCGAGTGCCAGACCGAGCAAACAGAGTGAGACTGCGGAACTCGCGATCATGCTTCTTCTTTGCCGATCTTTGGCTGCCCGAATGACACGAGTGGATGTTCGCTCCTGGGCCTCAAGTTTGTCCGCATCTTCGGGAGCGACCTCCGGTTCCATCAACGTCACTTGCTGCAAAAGGCCGTTCCAATCCGGGTAGGCGGTCTCGCCGGCCGCCAGAGAACTCGCAAAATTCCGCACACCAATTTTCTGCGGCGATCCCGGAAGGACCTCAGCGACGATCCGCCCCAAGGCGCGCATTTCATCGACACTGGTGGACTTCGCCTGGTCCTGATGCGTGGCAATGTTTGCCATTCGGACGCGACCGTTTGGACCTACGAGCAGGCAGCTTGCCGAGAGAGAAGTGTGGCCAATCTTCTCGCGAGAAAAGTAAGCCAATGCCTCGCTGGCAACTCTCATGACTTGCAGAGCTGTTCGCTCGTCCAGGAAATCACCAGCTTCACGAACCGCCTGCAGCGACCGACCGGGAACGAACTCGCCCGAGTAAAAGTATAAGCCGCTATCCTCACCCGCCTCATAGACGGCAGAGACGTAAGGGTGCCGAACGTTTGCTTTCGCACTCGCGTTTGCCATGAAACGCTCGATCTCTGAACTATCGTTAGCTAAAGTTCTGTCCAGCGTAGAGAGACGAACCTTGCGTCCCATATTCTTCTGAATGGCTTGGTAGATCGGACCATGTGCTCCTTGTTCGAGCCTCGCCTCAATGTGATAGTTTCCGAGATCGAGTCCGACCAGGTCGTCAGCCGGAAGCGCATGTTCCTTGCGGATCTGAACCGCTTTCTTAGCGGTGGGATACACACTTCTTCCGACTGCGGTCCGTGGTGCGTCGGGCGAGCGGCTGTCACTGAGTGCGCGCACTACCTGGACCGCTTTGCCGCCACCTCCGTTTCCAGTCGCGACGGCACCCGGTTTGGGAACCACCCTGACCAGGCGCGGCACCGCGGGAGCGACAGGCGCCGGCCGAATCGGTGGCGGCTCCGGCTGAGATGCAAACAGCCTGCGCAGAGCGTTGTCGAGGGACTCGCCACTCACCGGCTTCGGAAGAAAGTGACATCCGTGCATGCGGGCGGCATGCTCCGAAAGATCATAGCCCGAGATGAAAATAGTCTGCATCTTTGGCAGATGCGCCTGAA
>DATLIT010000525.1:0-2990 GCA_035539295.1 Terrimicrobiaceae bacterium
GGAATGAATCGCTCGAGTTGTCTGGGGCGATGAACCCACGCCCGAGTGCAGCCCCAATTGCGGCCGACCACTAACATCCTCGAGCCTTCGGTAGGTGGTCCGCTCACTCACGGTCAAGTGCTTGCTCTTCATGCAGCCAACGTTCTTCTACCAGCTTCCAGAGTTCAGGCGGGCACAATTTGGTGCCTGCCTACCGAATAGTGCCCTCTTTATCCCTTCAGGAGTTATCGTACGTTTAGCCCACATCGCCAGAACGGTGACAGAAACTATAAGCAATAGAGATGATATGAAAACCAAAGCGATATTTTACCATGCCGGCTGCCCGGTGTGCGTTGCTGCTGAACAAAACGTCGCCTCCGCCCTCGACCCCCAGCGGTTCGAACTCGAAGTGGTGCATCTCGGTCAAGAGAAGCGACGCGTTTTCCGAGGCAGAGCGAACCGGCGTAAAATCAGTGCCAGCGCTCGTGCTCGATAACCACGCCTATCATATCAACTTCGGCGCGAGCCTGGACACCTTGAAGTAGTGCAGGAATTTTGACCGCTCGTCGCGAGCGATCTCTTCACCATAGATCCGCGCCAGGAGCCTAGATCCCTACCCGCTGGCTGTAGCGACGGCGTCCTCACCGTCGAGGGCTCTTCGGCGGTGGCGACACCGCCGCTACAAAACGCGCTCTTCTCACCGACAACGCCGAAGCAAATTCTGTGGTCGCGGAGAATTGCCGGTTACAAGCGTCTCTTACGGGCGGCGCATGTTGCGCTGGGCGACAAAGGAATTGTTGATCAGATCGTAGACGCGTTCGGCTGGCATAACCTTGTTGGTTACGTAGTCGAGGTTGCCATCGCGGCCGATGAAGGCGATGCCGAACCTCTCGCCGCTTTCATATTCGTAGCCCACGCGCGGACCGTCCGCAGCCACCATGAAGGGGATGTTTGATCGAATCACGCCACCTTCCTGGGTGAAGGCGGCAATGAAAACCGTCTTCTGCGCGGCGTAGCGTTCAAACATCTTCCGCAATTGTCCAAGCTGCGAACGAAAGGCGCGATCCCGCGGACTCGGAGCGATCAGCACGACAACCGGCTGTCCTCGCAAGGTGGACAAGGCTCTCTGGCGCCCGGTCGAATCGAGCCAACTGATATTGGGTGCCTGGCGCACAACAATCGCCGAAAGCGTTGTCGTCAAAACCACGAGAAGTAAAAGGCAAACCTTTACCGGCGAAGGCTGCCATTTCCGAAAGATCGAGGGCGAGCCTTTCATCAGATTTTCATCAGTTCCGCTTCCTTCGCCTGGACGTGCTTCTCGACCGTGGCGACATACTTGTCGGTCAACTCCTGAATTTCCGCCTCGGCGTCGCGGAGTTCGTCCTCGGTCAGTTCCGCGGCTTTTTGCATTTTTTTGACCGCGTCCATCGCGTCGCGCCTGCCGGCGCGCACGCGCACGCGGCATTCCTCGGCAAGATGTTTGACTGTCTTGGTCAGATCTCTCCGGCGTTCTTCGGAGAGTTCGGGAATGGGGATGCGGATGAGCTTGCCATCGACCGCCGGGGCGATACCCAGCTTGGATTCATTGATCGCCCGCTCGATGTCCCGAACGGTGGATGCATCGAATGGCTGAATAATGAGCAGCCGCGGCTCGGGCGCGGAGATGAGCGCGAGCTGCTTTAGTTTCATCGTGCTTTCGTAAGCTTGCACGTCGAGATTTTCCACGAGAGCTGGCGAAGCTTTCCCCGTCCGAATCGTCGCAAATTCGTGGACCATGAAATCAACAGCCTTCTCCATCCCCTCCTCTGCTTCGAATAATGATTCGTCCAGGTTCATAGGTGTTAGGCATCGCCGGTGTTACACCTTCTCCGACACGAGCGTGCCGACCTTCTCGCCGCGAAGAGCCAGCGGGATGTTGTCGGGTTTGGTCATATCAAAAACAATGATCGGCATCTTATTGTCCATGCAAAGACTAAAGGCGGTGGAGTCCATTACTTGGAGACGCTTGGCGAGCGCTTCGCTATAAGTGAGGTGTTCGTATCGCACAGCGTCAGCAAACTTCACGGGATCCTTGTCGTAAACACCGTCCACCTTGGTGGCTTTGAGAATGACATCGGCGCCGATTTCGTTCGCCCGCAATGCCGCGGTCGTGTCCGTAGAAAAGAAGGGATTGCCGGTGCCGGCAACAAAAATGACAATGTGGCCCACGCTCAAGTGGCGGGTGGCTCGTCTGAGGATGAACGGCTCGGCAACGTTGTTCATTTCGATGGCCGTTTGCACCCGCACCGTCAAGCCGAGGTCCTCAAGCGCGCTCATCAAGGCGAGGCCATTTATGACGGTCGCCAGCATGCCCATGTAGTCCGCGGTGGCCCGATTCATCCCACCATGCGAGGCGGTCAGACCGCGCCAGATGTTGCCTCCTCCGATGACGATGGCCAACTCAATCCCAAGCTTTTTCACCTCGGCGATTTGCTTGGCAAGTTCCTGGACGATCTGCGGAGAAATGTTATCCCGGCTGCCTTTTTCGCGAAGAGCCTCGCCACTCAGTTTTAAAACGACACGTTTGTAGTGATTGGTAGCCATCGGATTCTGAGCGCGTCATCAAAACGTATCCGCTGGGTCATGAAAAGGGAAAATCTATTCTATCGGGCCTAGCCGCAATCCAGGCGTGATCGGGTGCCCACGCAGAAAATCGCCCGCCGGCAGGCGCTTGCCACCCGGTAGCTGTACCTCTTGCAGCAGGACTCCGCCCTTTTCCGTTGCCACGAGGATTCCATCATCGGAAACCGCCACGACTGTGCCGGGGGATCCTGCGATTTCCTCTCGAGCTCGCGCGCGGTGCACCTTTAAAGTCGTGCTCGCGTTCCGCAGGAAGATTGAGGTGTAGGCGCCGGGCCAGGGAGTCATCGCACGGATCCGACTTTCAAGTTCGCCGGCAGGTTTGTTCCAATCGATCTCACCATCGCCATGGCGAATTTTTGGCGCATAGGTGGCGAGTGCGGGATCTTGGC
>DATLIT010000526.1:0-4387 GCA_035539295.1 Terrimicrobiaceae bacterium
CCACTTTCTACCGCTGCAACGACGTCGGAGACTGCCACACCAAGACGCTCAGCCACCTGCTCTGGCGTAAATACCTCGGGCGCACCTGCCGCCGGAGAGGCTGCTCCAGGCAGCGGAGGCGGCATGCCAGGCAACGGAGGCGGCGTTGATGCTGCCGGTGCGGCTTGGCCGACGTCGCGCATCATTTGCTGTGCCATGGCGAATCCCATCGCCATCTCCGCGGGCGCGCCGGCGGCGCCCCCACCCTGAGCCATGCCTTGGCCCATTTGATATTTCACATAGTCGTTCAAGTTACCGACCACGGTCATGCCGGAACGCTTGTCAATGGCTTGCTCGACTTCTGGCGGCACGGAGACGTTCTCAAGGATGAAACTTGTCACCTCGAGGCCGTACTTTCCGATCATCTGCGGGTTGATCGCCGGCATCAGTGCCTCTCCGAGTTCGCCATAGCGACTGGCCACATCCAGAGCCGGAAGTTTTGCGGTGGCGAGCGCATCGCTGAAGGCGCTGACCACGCGCGAGCGCATCGTATCGGCGAACTCGTCGATCCGGAAATTCTGGTCCGTCCCGACGACTTCTTTAAGAAAGAGCTGAGGGTTTACCACCTTGAAATCGAAAGTCCCGAAGGCCCGGAGGCGGACAACCCCAAAATCCTGATCGCGCATCATCACCGGGTTTGAAGTCCCCCATTTGTTGCCTGTGAACAGCCGGGTCGAGACAAAATAGATATCCACCTTGAACGGAGAGACGAAGCCATATTTCCAACCTTGGATTCGCGCCAGCACCGGCACATTGGGCGTGCTCAGCGTGTGTTTGCCGGGCCAAAAGGTGTCCGCAAACTGCCCGGTCATGACGAGTTGCGCGACTTGGGACTCGCGCACGATCAATTGCGCGCCATTCTTGATCGCTTTGTCGTCGTCCGGAAAGCGCCACGCCAGGGTGTCGCGTGAGTCATCAATCCACTCGATGATTTCGATGAGTTCGCCGCGGAAGAGATTCATGAGGCCCATAGGACAAGAGAAGTTTGGTGACGTTCGCTTACCCTAATATTCCGGCGACGCCGTTTCTCTTCGTATCACTTAAGTAAGCGTAAGACGAGTAGATTCTGCCGCTAACCGGCTCGTGCCTGACGCTTCGCGCTCCTTTGGTCGTTGCCGGCCGATCATCGGCGAATTAGAAAACCGATCTCGCGACCTTCGCGTCCGATCCATCGTTTTCATTAGGCGGGCTTGGGATAATGTCTTTTGATGCTTCATGTGGTTCTGGTCGAACCGGAGATTCCGCCCAACACGGGAAATATCGCGCGACTCTGCGTGGCCGCCGGTGCGCGCCTGCATTTAGTGGAGCCACTCGGGTTTTCTTTGGACGACAAATTTCTGCGACGTGCTGGAATGGACTACTGGAGCAAATGCGATGTGCGACTTTGGCCAAACTTTCAGGACTTACGATTGAAGTCTGGCGAAGCACGGTTCCTTCTTCTCACTAAAAAGCGGGGTCGACCATATTGGGATGAGCGTTTTAAGGACGACGATTACCTTGTCTTCGGACGCGAGACAAAGGGTCTTCCCGAAAGCTTGCTCGCAACCAACGCCAGCCATTGCTTGAGGATTCCCATGCGAGAGGAAGCCCGCAGTCTAAATTTGGCGACCGCGGCCGGCATCGTCCTTTACGAAGCCGTCCGGCAGCTTCGGATCCTCTAGCATGGACAATAACCACATCGCCATTGACCTTCGTGGACTCACCAAGACGTTTCGCACGTATCGGAAGGAACGTGGGGTCCTCGGCGCCTTTAAAGGACTTTTCCATCGCAAACAAACCGAGACGCGGGCCGTGGACGGTGTCTCCTTTCAGATTACCGAGGGCGAATTTGTCGGGTTTCTCGGCCCAAACGGCGCCGGAAAAACCACAACCTTGAAAATGCTTTCCGGCTTGCTCTACCCCACCTCCGGAACTGCCAGCGTTCTCGGCTATGTGCCGTGGGAACGCAAGGATGCCATGAAGCGCCAGATCAGCCTCTTGATGGGCCAAAAGAACGCACTCTGGTGGGACCTGCCCGCCCGCGAATCGCTCGAACTGAACCGCGTTATTTATGGAATTTCCAGGAAAAACTTTGAAGGGATCATGGGCGAGCTGACGGAGATGCTCGATGTGCGCGAGCAGCTCGAT
Source organism: Terrimicrobiaceae bacterium (assembly GCA_035539295.1). Lineage (GTDB taxonomy): Bacteria > Verrucomicrobiota > Verrucomicrobiia > Chthoniobacterales > Terrimicrobiaceae > DASTFP01. The sequence goes on from DATLIT010000526.1 coordinate 2,167, forward strand.
GTGATGGTGCGGGAACTTAGTCTCGGCCAGCGGATGAAAATGGAACTGATCGCAGCGCTGCTGCACCGTCCACGAGTACTTTTTCTCGATGAGCCAACTATCGGCCTCGATGTCGTCAGCCAAAAAACCGTGCGCGAATTCCTCAAGCACCACAACGCGACTAGCCAGACCACCATCTTGCTGACTAGTCACTACATGCAAGACATCGAAGCGCTGTGCGAGCGCGTCATTCTTATCGATCACGGGTGCGTCATGTTCGATGGACACCTCGAAGGCATCGTCGAACAGTTCTCCGGCAGCAAAATCATTGATGTAAAATTTTCCCGAGCGACAGATGCGGACTTTAGCTGTTTGGGCTCCGTCCTGGAAAAAACACTGGACTCGGTGAAGATCGAGGTTCCCCGCACACGTGTCGCTGAAGTTTGCCGTTTTGTCCTCGATCGGGCTCCCGTGGCGGATCTAACTGTGGCGGAGTTGCCGATCGAGGACGTCATCCGCACGCTCTTTGGAAAAAAACAATCCTGACGTTTGCGAAAAAATGCAATGGTTGCGCTATGACAGTTGACGAATTCCGCAAGAGCCCGGTCGAACCTCACAGCTTGACACCTTCGCTGCGGGCCATGTGGCACGACGCGAACGGTGGCTGGGAATCAGCGCACCGGATTGTTCAGGATGACGATTCGCGCGAAGCTGCCTGGGTGCATGCCTATCTGCACCGTCGGGAGGGGGACGACGAGAACGCCGGTTATTGGTATACGCGGGCCGGACGGTCTGCAGCTCGCGGCTCTCTCGAATCAGAGTGGGAGGAAATCATCGGCGAGCTGTTACGCTCAAGCGAGGTGGGCAAGCAATAATGCAGCCGTCTAAGATGACAATGGATCGCTCTGTCTCCCTGCACCGCTATGCCAAGTGCTTGATCTAGCGAGCTGTTGGGGGCGCTTCTCCCAATTTCCTAACTGATCGAAGGCTAGCTTTCGGCCTAACGATCTTTGCGCGTGGGTCGGTGGAGGGCTGAGCCATGCACGCTAGCCGCGCCGAATTCCCAAAGCGCGGACTTGCTGTTCGAGATTGCGAAAGCGCTGAGCGAGAGCATGGACGAGCGAGCCTATCCATCGCCCTTCGCCAAGCCCCTCCGCCAGCGTCTTTTGATCGAGAACGAGGACGGTCACCTGATCTACCGCTTCGACGCTCGCAGCCCGGGGCTCGTCAAGGATCAAAGCCATCTCGCCAAAGACGTCCCCCGCGGACATCACCGCAAGGGTTTCTTGGCCCGGGGTGCCCTCTGCAGCATCGATCGTTCGGAAAGCCCGGCACTGGCCGCTCACAATCATATACGCGCTGTCGCCTCGGTCCCCCTCGCGAATGATCAGGCTTCCCGGAGCGAAAGTTTTGTGAGGCAAATACAAGCCGCCGCGGAGAAACTCACGCACATCTTGCTGCAGTTCGAGCACGGTTTGATAGCGATCGGAAGGCTGCGGCGCAGTCGCCTTATTCACGATCTCGCAAAGTCGCTTGGGAATATTGTAGCGCTGAGCAAATCGATCAATCGGGATCACCTGGCCGTGACGAGCCTTCTCCACGACCAGATCAGGGTTGTAGATGTTTCCGTAGGGCAGCTGTCCACAAACGATTTCATAAAGAATTGCGCCCAAGCCGAAGATGTCGCTTCTTTCGTCCATATCGGCTGGGTTGCCGTGCGCCTGTTCCGGTGACATGTACGCCGGCGCCCCGACCTCTCCTTGAGCTTCCATTTGCGAGAAATCCCCAGAGGCGGGTCGTGTTTTCGTTAAGCGCGCGAGACCCCAGTCAATGACGTAAACCTGACCGAAGGACGCCAGCATGATATTTTCCGGCTTCAAATCACGATGGACGACACCGCGATGATGGGCGTAAGCCACCGCGTCACAAACTTTCAGAAAGATGTCGAGACCGTCCTGCAGGCGTTCTCGCGTGCCCGGCCGACGGGAGGGACTCTGCAGCCACTTGTCGAATGCGTCCCCCTCGACGAGCTTCATCGTAAAATAGGGGATTCCCTTGTTTGAAATGGCCAGCTCGTGCACGGGAAGAATGTTTGGGTGTTCCAGTTGGCCGGTAATCTGAGCTTCGGCGATGAAGCCATCGCGATACATCGGCTCACGGGCAAGTTCCTTGTCGAGCCACTTGAGGGCCACCTGCCGCAACAAATTGCGATCGGTTGCCGGGTGAACACGACCCATGCCGC
>DATLIT010000527.1:0-15918 GCA_035539295.1 Terrimicrobiaceae bacterium
TTCGATGCGGGTCATGCTCATTGGCCGAGGTCAATCTGAGCTGGACGGCGCGATCAAGTTGTGCGGCCAGCAGGCCGACGCGCGCCACTCCTGCGAATTTGCCGGCAGCGTCGGAAATGGTCTGTTGCACACTGACTTCGACGGTCCTCTCTTCGTCTCGCTGCGCCGTATCGAGCTCGGACCAATGGAGATCGCTCCACAAGAGCTCGCCTTGAAACTCCCTACTAGCCGGAGTGGCGAACGTGAGGTGCGTGGTGGGGTCCATTGCAGCCACTTTTACCGGGGGAGGCATCGTCGAGGAGTCTGCTGCTTCCAAAGTTTGGCGCTCTGCGGTGAAGCCCGAGTTTTCCGGGTAGACATAACGGCTCCACAATTGCCCTTTACCATTGGTGGCTTCCGAGCGAACGACACTCATTTGCCAGCGCGGTCGCGCTGCTAACTGGGCTGCGCCATTCTCATCAAAGCCCGTCTGGTCGGCGCGAGTAAAGGAGATCTCGCCGATCTGCTCTTTAGCCAGCAGTAAGGTAAACAGGGCAGTTTCTACAGCTTTCGGATCGTTCAAATTTACCAGCCCAAGCTTAATCTGTTCCTGCAAGGCTTCCACCGTATCTGGCGCTGTCGCAAGAAACCTCGTAACACGTGCGGCAATCTCCCGACTGGCCTGCTCCCGCACGCGCTCGGAGCTGGTCAGGATCGACGCACGTGTTTCGTTCAAGACAATTGCGAATAGGACCACAAGCGCCGCCGCGAGCCCAAGAAAGCTCAGCAACAAAGTTTGTCCGAGTGTTGGTTTGGTATGGAAGATCCGTTTGTCCAGACGGGACTCTTACTACATGTGAATGTGGAGATCGCCGAGGATCAAATCGTCAGCACGAGTTTATGGCGCGGGCAGTGCGTTGCCTGAGAAGCACATTGTCACTCGCGCGCGGTTGGCCGTGAATAGGCGACCGGTGAGCAAACTATGCTAAGATCCCGAGGAAATCTCGGGTACAGAAGGGATTTCGGGACGCACGTAGCCGCGCATTGCCCGCAGAAGTAGAGCCGCGACGACGCCGCCCACAATATACGCCAAGACCGTCAGGATCGCGGTCAGGGCGCGCGACTTCATCTTCGCACCTGCCGACCCGACATTGGTAACCGCTTCGACGCCGGAGGCCAGGCCAACCAAAGAGCCTCGCAGCAGCGCGGCCGACGGGCGTCCATCCCCAAAGAATCGTGCCAAACCTGTGTTCGAAAGAAGATTAGCAATAAAGAGCAAGACTCCCGAGGCCAGCGCATTCGCTGACGGTGAATCGGCAGGCGATGAAGCGGAAGCCTGGCTCGCGCTCGGAGGCTGGCCGGCTGACTCTCGCAGCGTGTCAGCGATTGCGCCAACTACTTCTGGACTCACAATTTTGTTCATCGTCAAGGAAACGTCGTTCCCGCCCGACGTGGATGGCTGCTTTTACGCGTGAGACACAGGTCGGAACGAGTGCTGAGATCGTTGACGCGTATTTTGCTTGGATACAATCGCCCGCATCGTCCATCTCGATACGAGGGGCAATCCTTGGAAGTCGTGGCTACGATTTTATCGTCATCTACCTTGTGTCGGTTCGCTGATGGCGTTCTCATTCCAGAATGGCAGGCGCATCTGGTCGACTCCTTCGAAGCGTTAGAATGAGGCCGAAGGCTTGGCAATATCAGCAACGATTGGCCCAATGAGAATCTTCCACTGTGACGCCTGCGGCGAGGTCGTCTACTTTGAAAATACCAGTTGCGTGAATTGCGGAACGGCGCTCGCGTATTTTCCGGACGTTGCGGAAGTCAGGGCGTTGAATCCCACTAATGATGAGAGATGGCAATCGACCGCAGGAACGCATTACCGGCTCTGCCAAAACTATTCCGTCCATAACGTCTGCAATTGGGCAGTTGCGGCTGACGAACTAAGTCCCTTCTGTATCTCGTGCCGCCTGACGCGGACTATCCCGGATCTCACCGTGGATGGTAACAAAATAGCCTGGGCGAAATTCGAAGCCGCCAAACGTCGACTCTACTATAGTCTGCTCGGTTTCGGTCTGTCGGTGAAAAGCAAGGCTGAAGATCCGGAAGTCGGCGTCTGCTTCGAATTCCTTGCCGATCTGCCGGACCGGCCGGTTCTTACCGGTCACGAATTTGGCGTCATCACAATCAATGTGGCGGAAGCAGACGATGCCGAACGTGAACGACGTCGGCTCCAACTGCACGAACCCTATCGCACCATTTTAGGCCACTTCCGGCATGAAATCGGACACTACTACTGGGACCGCTTCTTTCTAGATGAAGCCAGCATTATGGCTTTTCGCAACGTCTTCGGCGACGAAAGCCAGGACTACGCCGAATCGCTGAAACGACATTATGAGAATGGTGCGCCGGTTGGATGGCAGGAAAGGTTCATCTCGAGCTATGCGACCGCCCACCCTTGGGAAGACTGGGCCGAAACCTGGGCACACTACCTCCATATGACCGAAGCCCTGGAGACGGCGGCAGCAGTGGGCGTATCCCTGCGTCCACAGCGCGAAAACGAGCCCTCGTTGCAGATTACAGATCACGAGTTAACCTCCTTCGAAGCCAAAATCGAAAGCTGGTTCTCCGTCACGTACATGCTCAACAATCTCAATCGCGGACTCGGGTTGCCGAATAGCTATCCGTTTGTGCTTTCCGACTCCGTGATCGAGAAGCTTCGTTTTGTTCACGACACGATAGAGGCGGCTGCTAGAAAGTGAGAAAAGCTGAGGCTGGCGACACTATACCACTGAGACGTAAAAACATCGTGTAACCAACACGTCCAAACGGCGTAAGCGTTTCAGATCACCTATTCACGAGGACGGCAGCACCGGTAAGCTGACCTGAGCGCAGGCGGGAGAGAGCAACGTTCGCCTGATCGAGGGAAAAGGTTTGTGTCTCCGTTCGGAGAGGAAAATGGGTTACTATTTTGAAGAATTCCTCGGCATCCGAGCGTGTCAGGTTTGCCACAGAGCAAAGCGTTTTTTCGTGCCAAAGTTCATGGTACGGGAAGGAGGGTATATCGCTCATATGAATGCCTCCGCAAACCACAACGCCTCCTTTATCGACGGCACGCAAGGCCGCTGGAACTAAGGCGCCCGCCGGAGCAAAGATTATCGCAGCCTCAAGCTTGGTTGGTGCGGGCTTATCGGAGTCGCCAGCCCAAACCGCACCGAGACGGCGGGCGAATGCCTGGCCGACCTCATCCCCAGGCCGAGTAAACGCAAAGACCTCGCGCTCCTGGAAGCGCGCGACCTGCGCGACGATGTGGGCGGCGGCGCCAAAGCCATAAATCCCGAGGCGCCGTGCATCGCCTGTCTTCTGAAGAGAGCGGTATCCAATTAGCCCGGCACAGAGGAGGGGAGCCGCGGAGACATCATCAAAGGTGTCGGGAAGGCGGTAGCAAAAGTCAGCATGTGCGAGGGTGAGTTCGGCGTAGCCTCCATCCAACGTGTAACCTGTGAAGCGAGCTCGCTCGCAGAGATTCTCTCGACCTGATCGACAGTATCGGCATTGACCACAGGTCCATCCCAACCACGGGATTCCGATGCGGTCGCCAACGTGAAATCGCTGCACAGCTTCGCCCAGCCGTTCGATCCGGCCGACGATTTCATGGCCGGGAATCAAGGGAAGTTTGGGCTTGGGCAGCTCGCCATCGACAACGTGCAGATCGGTCCGGCATACGGCACACGCAGCGACGCGCACGAGCACTTCGTCCGCACCGGGATCTCGAATCGGCATCGAACGAGCGACAAGTGGCTGGCGAGAGGCCTCGAGGACCATCGCGTGCATGAGGCTTTTTCGCGCAAACGGCCGAAGATCGCAACCCCAGCTCCCTTACTCATTGAAGAAACTGCTTCGCTCTTGGAGAATTCAGAAGGTGTTGTGCGCGGAGCAATCCGGCGTCACGAAGGCCGAGCTCCGCAGCGACTCCGACGCGCATATGGCCTTGAACGGACAGCGCGTCCGCTACGCCATTCGCAAGTTCTTAAGTTGACGTTGGCGATCATGTAATGCGCCCTGATCGCAGAAGTGAAGTTGTGCCCGAGATCAGGTTGTCTGCTGGGGGTGAAATGAACTAACTTGAAGTCGCGCTAGAGGGACAGAGATGCTGGCATCGGTTTCCATTGCTCGTGCTGCCACGCCGCGGAAATGGTATTTATGTGGGCTGCTCGTCGCGGGGGTATCTGTTGTCATCCAGTTAGCTGTCGGCATCCTCGCGCATCAGCCCGAACAAGCGCTTTGGATTGCCGGTGTCGCGGCTGGTCTGCTGGTATTCGCCTTTCTGGTGCTTGATCGCTCCAAGCACGTGCGCTTCGAGATCGCCGACGGTCGTTTGTTTGTCCGCGGCGACATCTTTTGCTGGCGATTTCCGCTTTCCGCGATGAATCTCGGCCCGTCCGTCGTCTTGGATCTGACGCAGTGGCCTGACTTCAAGCCCCGCCGCAAAATCATTGGCACCAGTCTTCCTGGCTATCAATCCGGGGAGTTCATGCTCCAGAATGGACGACGGGCGATCGTTTTTCTTTCTGATCTTCATCGTGTCCTTTGCATTCTGATGGATGACGGCAAGTTTTTGCTCTTAAGTTGCACGGACCCGGAAGGACTGCTCGCTTTGCTTGTCGCCGAGAAACGCACCTAAGCGACGGCTGCACGAAGACTGGGTCGGCAGCAGAACCGCAGCGAGGGATGATCCGACACAAGCTACTTTCTTGATGGATATCGGATCTCGTTTTTGTGTTCTCAAAAAACGCCAAACGGTTGTTCCTGAGCGCAGCAGCTTTTTGTGTGAATTATCCATTGGGTACCTCCGAGGAGACTCGAGAAACGTTCCGGAGTAACTTTTGGGGCCGAGCAGAATCCAAATCTCGCTTGCAAGCGTATCAACGATGAATAAGTGAATGCCACCGATGCTTGGTGAATTCCTTCAAGAGCAGGCTGCACTTTACCCCTCTGGTGTGATGACGAGCAGGCAGCGGGAGCAGTTCGAGCTTGTCATGGAGTTTCACGATGAGCTTCGCGACTTCGTCATCGGTCTGCTCGAAATTGGCGCCGCCGTGAGCTTGGCTGCACGAGATCGGAGCGGAGTCGGCCCGAGTCCCAGTGCCAGAACTCGGATCGTCGCCGCCATCGCGGAAATTTCGCAGGAGTCCCAACCGGAAGCTATCGTGATGTCGGGGACGGACGGCCTGGTGGAGTGGATCAATCCTACCTTTAGCGCGATGTGTGGATACACCTTGGAAGAGCTTCGTGGGAAAAAGCTGGGCCCTATCCTGCAAGGCGAAAAGACGGATCGCGAAACGGCGGCCCGGATTCGTACTGCCGTGCACGCATGTCGCGCCTGCCACGAAACCATTCTGAACTACCACAAGAGCGGCCTTCCTTATTGGGCTGAAATTTCCATCACGCCGATTTGTGAGGAATCGGGAGAGCCCCTCTGGCTGGTGGCGCGTGAACGGGAGGTCTCCGGTCTACGGTCGCCGTAACCCAAGAGATTTGTGCGCGCGCTCGCCCCTTGCTATTCACAGGTGGGGCTCGATCATCTCGCGCAGCGCCAGCATTCCCAGACGGATTCGCGCCTTGATGGTACCCAGCGGTTGGTCGAGATACTCCGCGATCTCTGCTTGTGTCATTGAGGCAAAGAAGGCCAATTCGATCGCAACCCGTTGCTCTTTTGAGAGTTTTTCGATCGCAGCACGCACCAACTTCGACATCTCGTCCGAAGCGACCGCATCGAACGAGCTTCGATCGTCGAAGTACCTTAGCGCTCGCTTCTCTCGCAACATGGTATCGTGCAGGCCCGAGCGCCGCTGCGCGGAGCGTATCAAATCGATCGCCTTGTTGCGGGTGAGAGTCACGGCCCAAGTCATCGGCCGCCCGCGAGTGGGATCGAACAAAGGCGCCTTCTTCCAGATTTGAACGAAGACGTCCTGGAGAACATCCTCGGCCGCTTCCTGACTGTTGAGCATCCGGTAGGCAATAGAGAAGAGTACTCCGGAGAATCGTTCGTAAAGTTGCTCAAAACTGCGGCGATCACCCTGACCGACTTGTCTCAAGAGTTCGATTTCGGACTGGAGTTCCTTTCGCAGGATCAGATTCCACAAGCGAAAGCAGGTTCCGGTGTGAACTCGCCAGCTAGCGGTAGATCTGCACGGGCGTGCCTACTTTCACGGCGTAGTAGAAGCGTTTTGCCCAACGAGCCGGCAACCTGATGCATCCGTGAGAAGCCGGATATCCGGGAACGTGGCCTGCATGCAACCCGTATGAAGGCGCGATCTGAAGATAGTACGGCATCGGCGCTCCGACGAAGACCGCGCCCGGCGGTTTGGGATCCTTCCTTACATCCACACCGGCTTTGACAACCTGGCCATTGCGGACATACGCTCCATAAATGCTGGAGCGATGGTCGATGTCCTTGGCGATCACACGGTGCCTGCCGATGGGTGTGTTGTAGCCTTCTCTTCCGGTTGAAGCGGGAGATATGGCGACGACTTCGCCCCTTTTGTAAAGAAACGCCCTTTGGTCGGAGAGGCGGATAGCAATCGAGCGACCAGATGTGCCCTTATCCGTAAGCATACCCAACTCGGGAACGGAACGTGTCACCGTGTTCAGTGATCGCCTTCCAAATTCCGGAACCGCCTGGGTCATTGAAGCCACCGAACCGTTGTCGAACTCGGAAAATGAGGAACAGCCGCTCAGAGCAAACGCACTCAGGATTGATAAGGTCAATGCGGGTTTTCTACCGCATAGTACTTGAAGCAAAGAAAAGGCGCAGTTCATCTTTTCGGGTTGGGAACAATACTATGAACGAGCATGATGCCGAGGCAATGTTCAGAGGTGATTTTCCTTTCTTGCCCGTGGCGGAACCGAGAGCGACAGCCCGGATGAGCCAAAAATTTGTGCCCGGCGGCTGTGGCCAGCCAGAGGCTTGCAAGAAAGGAAGTGAAAGCTACGCTTGTTCATCGAAGAAAGTCTCTGAAATTCCGTATCCGAATCCAATTAGGTAAAAGTATTGGCTCTGGAAAAAGGACAATCGGCAGTAAAGTCAAGAACTTGAAAATGGCAATCGAATGGATCGCAGGAATTCCGACCTACGCGTGGTAATTTGTAGCCAAACTAGAATCATCTCTTGGAAAAAGTCGTTAAACTAAAATGGTTTCACAGTCAGCTCGAGGGCCTTGCCTACGAGCTGTCCAGCGCTCGATACACGCAACCGGAGGGCTGGAGACCGGCAATGAATGCCTATCGCTGCGAAGGTTGCATTCGCATTTGCTTTGAGCTCGCTGGGGTGCAGAGAGCGGATGTTGATCTCAGGATCGAACCCCGCAGGGTGCTTCTGAGAGGAACCCGGCGCGCTCCCGAGCCGGCATCATCCCGTCCTCAGCAGATACTCGCACTCGAGATTGATAACGGCCCTTTTGCGCGGGAGGTCCGCCTGCCGGCTGAGGTTATTCCTGAGCAGGTCACGGCCGAGCAGCGCGACGGTCTGCTTTGGATCGAACTTCCATTGCGTCTTACTTCGTGATCGAGGAACCGTTTGTCGTTAAGGAAGGTGCGGGGACACCTTCGCCTGGAGGGCTGCCGTCCCTACCCGGCAACGTCCCGAAAGATGAGCAGCCAGCCATTCCCGAGGTTTTGCCGATCCTGCCGATCAGGGATATGGTTGTATTCCCCGGCACAGTGGTCCCTCTGACCATTCGCCGAGAAGCTTCCCTCAAACTCCTGGATGCTTCCTTGCCGGAAAGCAAAGTCATCGGGCTGATTACCCAGCGCGATGCTACCAAGGATGATCCCACCCCTGAGGACCTCTACAAGGTCGGCACCGCAGGCAATGTTATCAAGCTTCTCCGTCAGCCGGACGAGACGATCCTCATCATTGTCCAGATCCTGCAGCGGATCGAAGTCGGCCGGTTTGTTTTAACCCAACCGTTTCTCAAGGCCGAGATCCGAGTTCTGGAGAGTTCCGCACCACCTGCAGAGAGCAAGCAATGGGAGGCCGAGATCAAGAACTTGCGTGAAAACGCCATGAAGATTATCGAACTCTCGCCGGACATTCCCGATCAAGCGCGGGCTGTTCTGCTGAATATCAGCGACGGCGGACAGCTGGCTGACTTTCTCGCTACGAACCTGAATGTCGATTCCGCGCAAAAACAAGCTCTTCTCGAGGAGCTCGATATCGCCCGGCGAGTCAAGGCGGTGCAGACGCACATAGCCGCCCAGCTCGAGATCGCTCAGATCCAACAGAAGTTGCAGAAGGATCTGGCGTCCCAGTTTTCCGATGCCCAACGCAAGGCGTATCTGCGCGAGCAGATGAAAGCCATCCAGCGGGAACTTGGCGAAGGCGATACGGGAGGTGAGGCCGACCAGCTGCGAGCCCGACTCGAAACAGCGCATCCACCTGCAGAGGTCATGGCGCAAGCCGAGCGGGAGTTGAAGCGCCTGGATCTGATTCCGTCGGCAAGCCCGGAGTTTTCGGTCATTGTCAGTTACATCGAGACGTTGGCCGATCTTCCCTGGCAAAAAATGAGCGAGGACGTCCTCGACCTCAATGAAGCCCGAAGAATCCTGGACCGTGATCATTACGGCCTCGAAAAAGTCAAACGCCGGCTTATCGAATATCTGGCGGTTCGCAAACTAAATCCCGAAGGCCGCGGACCGATTCTCTGTTTTCTTGGCCCCCCAGGTGTGGGAAAAACAAGTCTCGGGCAATCGATCGCTGATGCCCTTGGCCGCAGGTTCTCACGCATGAGCCTGGGCGGAATCCGCGATGAGGCGGAAATCCGCGGGCATCGCCGAACATACATCGGTTCCATGCCAGGTCGTCTCATTCAAGAGCTGCGACGTGTCGGGACGCGAAATCCGGTACTCATGCTAGACGAAATCGACAAGATTGGTGCAGATTTTCGGGGCGATCCGGCGAGCGCTCTCCTCGAAGTCCTTGATCCCAGGCAAAACCATTCCTTTGTTGATCATTACCTCGATGTGCCCTTTGACCTTTCACAGGTCATTTTCATAGCGACCGCCAACTACATGGATCCGGTTCCACTTGCCCTGCGTGACCGGATGGAAGTGATTGAGATCCCGGGCTACACGGAGACGGAAAAATTGGAAATCGGCCGACGCTATCTCGTGCCGCGCCAGCTTACCGAAAACGGGTTGAAGCCGGAGCAATGCCAATGGGATGAACCAGCGCTTAAACGCGTGATCAGCGATTACACGCACGAGGCTGGGGTGCGTGAGCTCGAGCGCCAGATCGGTGCCGTTTGCCGCGGGGTAGCTGCAGAGATCGCTCGTGGAGAGCAGCAGAGAGTGGAAGTCACCCCGGAAGTCGTCGCGGTGCTCCTGGGTCCTCCACGCTATGTCCGTGAGCAGGGACTCAAACCGGATGCGCCGGGCGTAGTCACAGGACTTGCCTACACTCCGGCGGGCGGCGAGGTCTTGTACATCGAGGCACTTCGTTATCCGGGCAAAGGTGGCATCACCCTCACCGGCCAGATTGGAAACGTGATGAAAGAGTCTGCTCAAGCGGCCCTAAGTCTTTTGCGAACTCGGGCGGAAGCGCTCGGCATTGACGCCGAAGCTTTCAAGGACACCGACATCCACGTGCACGTTCCGGCTGGAGCTATCCCCAAGGATGGACCCTCGGCCGGCATTGCGATGTTCACAGCGTTGGCGTCGCTCTTCACCAATCGCCGCGTGCGGGCGAACGTCGGAATGACCGGTGAAATTACCTTGCGAGGGTTGGTGCTCCCCATTGGGGGTCTCAAGGAAAAAAGTCTCGCGGCGATGCGGGCGGGTCTGGATACCGTAATCATTCCCAGATTGAATGAGAAAGATCTCGTTGATGTGCCCAATGAAGCGCGCGAGAAGTTGCGTTTCGTGCCGGTCGAAAACGTCGACGGTGCTCTCGGTTTCGCCTTAGAGGACAATCATTGAGCCAGAGTTCAGCGTCGCTTCGCCTCAGATGGGAATAAGGGTGTTGCGCCCGACCAAACCCGCTCTCCACTGCGAAACCAAGGTAGATGGCACGCGACAACAAATTTGGCGCTCCTCGAGAAGAGTCGAAAGACTTTTTGCTCCGTTTGCTCGTCGGTGCCCTGGGAGGCGTAAGCGCAACCGGCCCCATGACCATTGGCATGGTTTGGCTGCACCGTCAGCTGCCCTCAAGGCACCGGTATTCCTTGCCTCCGCGGGAGATCACGATCCAGGGAATGAAGATCCTAGGACTCCACAAAAAGCTTGGCCCTGAGGCGCGGGCCGCGGTAACGCTACTTAACCACTTCGGTTATGGGGCAATGGCTGCAGTTATTTATTCCTTAGCCGAATGGCGGGTGCCGGGGGGTGCTAGCATTAAAGGCCCCATCTTTGGGGCCATCGTTTGGCTTGTAAGCTATTTCGGGCTCCTTCCGGCTTTAGGCGTTTTGGACCCTGCCACCAAACATCCAAGTTCACGGAACGCGTTGATGTTCATCGTGCACCTCGTGTGGGGCCTTTTCGTGGGTTTATTCGTCGATACGCTTCTATCGGAAAAAAAGAGCGTCTTCGGGGCCATCCTGACTGGATCTCCCCTGCCGCAAAGAGATAGGAAATAGGGATACGTCTCCGCCGTGGCCAGCTAGTGGCACCAGAAGCGCAACCATTTCTGAAGGCCTTCGGCGCGATTGGTCAAGTCTCCCTGGATGGAGCGTAGTTGCTTCTTGCTGACGGGCCATTTGGCAACCAGCTCTTCCAGGGCGTTTTCAAACCACTGGCGCACCGCCTGAGCCGGATCCGGCTGCTTGGGAGGAGCTGGTCGAAGCAGAAACCCGAGAACCGCTCCTACGATTAGGGCGCCTAAAATGATGGGAATGGGGCTTTCGCTGAGGTACTTCCTGCCGGCACGAAGCGCGTCTTCCGTTGCTCCTTGCACCATCTCAAATGACTCCTGAGATCTTTCGTCGTCTGGCCTATCGATGTTATTTGTCATTTCGCTTCACGAGTTACTTGGAATCGAATCGCAACCCATTCTTGATTGTATCGCAATTTCCGACCATCGAATCTGCCTCCATGGAACCGATGCGAATTTGACGCGATGCTGATTGCGAAGGCGCTTTCGAATCTCATGTTTCGCGACCGGCTAATGAGCGATCCGCCGGAGGAGGTATATCCCAGCACGGATCTCTTTAAGTTGCCTTCGCCGTGTAGGTCCCGCCACCAGCCAGTTCCGTATCGCGCAAAACAGTGTAACGGCCGCGGCCACCTCCAGCTACGAACTTCCAACAAGGAGAACATCCAAAGTGTTGCAAAGTTATCACTGAACTTTGTTGATTTGCTGAGATCAAAGCGATGAAGACCCAAGGTCGAGAGCCAATTAAGACGGCACGATTCAGCGCCATCGTTGACGCCGCCGGCCAGCCTGACGTTCATGTTCTTCTAACCGCGCCCGAAAACGACAAGGTGCTCCAGAGCGCCATCAAGCAGAATCGTGTCATGACGGTCGAGCAGGGGCGAAACCGTGGTAAGGTGGATCGCGGCTCAATCGGCTTCAGCCCGGGCCAATCCCGGCAGTTTCTTATCTTTCCCAAATCCCTTGCCCGGTTTGCTGGCAGCAGCGTCGTCGCCATAAAGTATGATCTCCTGAAGCAGGGCGACGCGCGAGTTCCTTCGCGCTCCTTCTGGAAAGCACCAACGACCAAGAAGAAGGAGGAAAGACCGCCGGACAACAGAAAAACTCAGCCGTCATCGCCGGCGAAGATCATTCCGTTCACGAGCCCTGCCCCGCCACCCCCTCAGGAGCCAGTCAAACCAGCCGGGGATCTTCAGAGCGAGCTGCAAAAGGCCATCGATTTTTTGACGCAAGGGCAACATGGAGCTGCTCTCGATCTTCTTAGAGACATGCTCAAGGATTTACGACAGTCGCAGCCTGGATCTTCAAAATCAAAGAACCAGAGAAAATGAGACCGCTTTGGAAAGGGGCAATTAGCTTCGGCCTGGTGACAATTCCGGTGTCGCTATATCCCGCCATCGCCAGAGAAGAGCTAAAATTTCGGATGTTGCGCAAATCTGACCTGAGTCCAATCAACTACAAGCGGGTCGCCGAGACGGATGGCAAGGAGGTGCCATGGGATGAGATCGTAAAGGGATACGAGTATGAGAAAGGAAAATACATCGTTCTCAAGGAGGAGGACTTCGCGCGCGTCGATGTCGAGGCCACCCAAACCGTCGATATCATCAATTTCGTTGCGCTGAAGGATGTTGATCCACTCCTCTTCTACAAGCCGTACTATCTGGAGGTAGGAAAGGGCGGGCAGAAGGCTTACGTTCTTCTCCGGGACGCACTTGTTGAAGCGGGCCGCATCGCCATTGCCAAAGTGGTGATTCGTGCGCGCCAGCATTTGGCTGCCGTGAAGCCGCAGAATTCAGGCTTGATGTTGGAGTTGATGCACTTTCCAGACGAATTGATCGATGCATCTCAGTTCAAAGCCCCAACCCAGAAATCGGCTGCCAAATCCGAAATGCGCATGGCCTTGCAGCTCGTCGAAAGCATGTCCACCGGGTGGAAGCCCGAAGAGTATACCGACGACTATCGCGAGGCTCTGAAAGACTTGATTGGGAAAAAAATCGAGCATGGAGACAAGGCCACTCCTCCGCCAGCCAAGAAGAAGAGACCCTCCAATGTGGTCGATCTGGTGGCGATACTACAAAAAAGCATCGAAGAAACCGGACATGCGGAAAAGGCGCGCAAAGCCACAACCAAGCGCGCAAAATCCAAAAGCGTTTCGAAGCGCAAGAGGGCCGCTTAGTGCATGCCTTCGTGGCATCGGTGACATTCCTCCGGTAGGTAAAGGCCGTCCGAGGTTGGGCATCGACTCCCTAGGATGTGTGGCGTGTGAAAACACGCGCGCCGTGCGTCTGAGTTCCGATGTTCGGTTAAAACGAGGAGGATTTATGCCCGTTTGCGAAACTTGTGGAAACAACTACGACAAGGCCTTTCAGGTTCTGGTTTGGGGTCAAACTCACATTTTTGATTCTTTTGAGTGCGCCATTCAGGCGCTTGCGCCGACCTGCGCGCATTGCGGATGTCGCGTCATCGGACATGGTGTGGAAGTGAATTCGACCGTGTATTGCTGCGCCCACTGCGCAGGTCAGGCTGGTTCGAAAGAGATCCGCGACCGCGCGTAGATGCCGGATGGCGGGCCATCGAAAAGTCGGAGTGGGTCGACTCGCACGGACGTGCTTTTCAGCCTCGAGGTTCAGTTATGATTGCGAATTCGATTCGCGAAAGCAACAGCTTGTCTGCAATCAGGCGGGCGGCCGCAGATTGTAAGAATTGCCCTCTCTGGAAGAGCGGGACTCAGACAGTTTTCGGCGAGGGAAAGTCGTCCTCGACCATCATGATGGTCGGTGAACAGCCGGGCGATCAAGAGGATCTTTCCGGAAAGCCGTTTGTTGGGCCCGCTGGAAAGCTGCTAAACCGTGCCTTACAGGATGCTGGCATCGCGCGGAGCGATACTTACGTGACCAACGCGGTAAAGCACTTTAAGTGGGAACCGCGCGGCAAGCGTCGAATTCACAAGAAACCGTCGCCAAGGGAACTCGCCGCCTGCCGTCCATGGCTCGAAGCAGAACTAAGAATTATCCGACCGAAGACCGTTGTCTGCCTTGGCGCTACGGCAACCCTCGCACTTTTGGGCCCAAAGGTGCGCGTCCTGAGAGATAGAGGACGCGCTTTCTCATCACCGATGGCCACGAGAGTATTTGTCACCATCCATCCTTCGCTCCTGCTTCGCCTCGCGGACCGAACTGAGGCCGAGCGTGAGTATAAGCTATTCGTCCGCGACTTACGCACGGCCGCCACTGGCGACGGGATTGTCGGCAACGAGACGCGCGACGACATCCATCGGAGTGGTGATTAGCGATTCCCAAATATGAACAGACTCCAGATCAAAGGAAATTGGAACGAAATCAAGGGCAAGCTGAAACAGAAGTTTGCCGATTTAACAGACGATGACCTCACTTTTACCGAAGGCAAGGAAGACGAAATGCTGGGGCGCTTGCAACAGCGACTTGGCAAGAGTGAGGAAGAAATTCGCCGCGCCGTTGAAGAGCCATGACAACCGTTGTTGCCATATTTGATAGGGCCGAGCAGGTCGAGGATGCAGTCAATCGCCTCGCCACGGCGAGGTTGGACGCTGCGGTTGTTGATGAAAACAGCCTGGCTCAGGAACCGGGAAGTGTGGACCCGGTGGGCCCTGCTGTCGTGCCGGGTGCCGCCGCTGAGGTCATCGCCGGCAGAGACGCGCCAAACTTGATTGCAAGACGCGATAAGAACGCGCTCGACAGGGCATTTAGGGCTCGCCTCGACGAAGACTACGGTTTGCCCGACGACGTCATCGATGCGTACGCGACAACCTTCGCACACAATGGAAAATTTGTGCTGGTTCGCGCTGACGATAAGGACGCTGACCGAGCGGTAGAGATGCTCCGCACCTCGGGCGCCAGTCGCGTCAGCAAGCACGATTGATAGCGCCAGCTGGCGCGCCTAAGCCTTTTTCCGAGGCCCGCGGGAAAGCGTCTGCTGTAGAAGCATCAGCACTGCTGCTTCATCCGGGGGAAGTTTTTTGACACCGGTTACAAGTTTTTCCTCGGCTTGGCGCTTGAGCTGATCGACCAGCGTTCCGTCTAAATAACTCTCAAGCACCACGGGGTGGACGTAACACCTCCGACAAATCGCCGGAGTATTGCCGAGCATGCGCGCAACTGCCTCGACAGCCTGCAAAAGATTTCTCTTTGCCTCGGTTTGCGAGGTGAATTTCTCAAACTCCTGCAACGCTCTGGCCGCCAGGACGGTTCCGGCCCAGGTCCGAAAATCCTTGGCAGTAAAATCCGCGCCCGAGATCTCACGTAAGTAGTCATTAACATCACTGGAGGTGATATCCACGGGAGCGCCTGATTCATCGATGTATTGGAAAAGCTCGTAGCCGGGAAGATCGCGACATTGTTTGACGATACTCGCGAGCTTACGGTTCCGAATGTCGAAGACGTGTTGCTTGCCTGACTTGCCCCGAAATCTGAAGATGATTTTACCGGAACGAATCTCCGCGTGGCGGTCCTGGAGCGTTGTTAGTCCGTAAGATTTATTATCGCGGGCGTACTCCTCATTGCCTACGCGAATAAGCGTCGTCTCAAGGAGTCGGACAATGGTGGCGAGCACCTTCTCGCGCGGCAGTCCACGGCGGGCGAGATCTCGCGCCACCCGCCGACGTATCTTCTGCAAAGCGCGGCCGAAGCCCAGTACTCGATCGTATTTAGTTTCGTCGCGGATCTTTCGCCAATCCGGATGATAGCGATATTGCTTGCGACTGCGGGCGTCACGCCCGGTGGCCTGCAGATGCCCGCAAGCATCCGGAGAAATCCAGACGTCGCGCCACGCCGGCGGAATGGCCAGCCGCTTGATCCGCGCAAGCGATTTCGTCTCCCGAATCCGCCGGCCACGAGGATCGAAATAGTCGAACGCTCCTCCTCGCTTGCGCGCGCGAACAATCCCTGGCCGACGATCTGTGACGTAATGGAGGCCAGCATTACGAGCTAAAGCCGCCAGCTCAGACGGGGTCGCCGGAGCTTGATGCGTGGGCCGATTTGCCATTCCCGGCTATGAGGCACGAATGCCGTGAACGCGCGCTAAACTAATACAAACCGAGAAGCTTGAGAACCAATGCGACGACAACGATCACACCAATGATATAGAATATATTGTAGCCCATACTCTCTAATCGCGAGAGGCTGCATCGTCGCGCGTATCCGCAGATGTCCAGGCATGATAATGCAGCGCAGCGGCGACGATCGAGGATTACTATTGTTTCGAGCTAGGAGCCCAGCGTACCTCCTTAACTCCGGAACGCCCCGCGATGCGTTCAA
>DATLIT010000528.1:0-3028 GCA_035539295.1 Terrimicrobiaceae bacterium
TCTCCCATCCTTACCAATGGCCGCAATCCCGCGAAAACGCTAAGGACGTCTTTGCGCGTCGGCGCCTTCGCGAGGTACTTCGCCGCATTCGTCAGAATAAAGCCGATTTCTTCGTCCATCGGTCTGGGCTCGCGCCCAATGGTATCGACCGCCACGTCGGTCGTGCCAACAACGACGTGATCGTGCCAGGGGACGGCAAACAATACCCGACCATCGGGAGTATGCGGAACCATGATCGCGCTTCTGCCCGGCAAGAACGCTTTCGGCAAAACAACGTGAGATCCTTGACTGACCGTAACGATATTTTTGGCTCCTGGCTCGTCCATTTTCCGCACGGAATCGGTGAAGACGCCCGTCGCGTTCACGACAACTTTGGCGTGCACGTTGCGCTCCTTGCCAGACTCGAGATCCCGAACGACTGCACCGGCAATCAAACCGTTTTCCTTGATCAGAGCTGCCACCGGCATGTAGTTCACTGCGGTCCCGCCGAGATCAAAGATGGTTTGCGCGAGGTTCACTGCCAGACGCGAGTCGTCAAATTGACCATCGTAATACTCCACGCCGCGCTGGAGACCGCGAGGTTCAACGGTCGGAATTCGGCGGAGCGTTTCCTCGCGTGACAAGATCTTGGACGGATTCATGCCCAACTTGCCAGCGAGCCGATCGTAGATCTTCATACCAATGCCGTAAAACGGTCCCTCCCACCAACTGTAGATCGGAACGATGAAGGAAAGATGATGGACGAGATGAGGCGCGTTTTCGCAGAGCAGTCCGCGCTCGCGAAGCGCTTCGAGGACCAAGGAAATGTTGCCTTGCTTGAGGTAGCGCACCCCTCCGTGCACCAGCTTCGTGCTGCGGCTGGATGTTCCTTTGGCGAAATCTTCCTGCTCAACAAGGAAGGTGCTGTAGCCGCGCGCAGCTGCGTCGACCGCGACGCCCAAGCCGGTCGCACCTCCCCCAATCACCAAAAAATCCCACGACTCCGTATTCTCGATCCGATCAATTGCTTTCTCACGATTCATCGCAATTCATTCTTGAGGGTTCGCGCATGCGCTAGGGCTACAACGCAATTTTGTGGGGGGCATATCTTTGTGCGGTGTTGAGGTCAGGCGCGCAGCGATTCGCGGGCTCCCGCCGTGCGTTCAGGGAGGACATTGTCTCTGTAGGCGCGCAGCAGCAGTTCCAAGGCTGCGATCTCATATCGGATCGACTCTCCCTCGCTGGTATCGGCAACGCGGCGCGGAGGATCGAAGATGCACATCGTATGGATTTTCGGGATAATATCGGCTCCTTGCGTGATTGCTTCGCTGATCGACTCGAAATGGTGGTGCTGGGCGAGATAGGTTCGATCTGCGTCGAGGACGAGCGTGAAGCCTTTGTCGCCGTAAACTTCAGAGAAAGCGCCATCGATGGTGATTGCCTGATGGCTGGCCTTGATTGGCGACTCGCCCTTCTCGATCTTGACGGGCACGTGTCCGTTAACGATGAGGCCTCGTTCCGGATTCACACCGAAATCGCTCAGAATTTTCCGACAGAACTCTTTCTCGTGAATCAGCTTGAAATACGGGTTCTTTGTCTCCACCCGGGCCTCTTTCTCTGCGACGAAGTAATTTTCGAAGGTGGAGATTTTATCCTTGCCGAAAAGAGGAGAGAGCGGTCCGCACCACAAATACCAGAACATATCCAGGTGCGGGCGTTTCTTGTCCCGAAAGGCTCGATAAACCACTTGGGTAAGCGCATCAAAAAGCGCGCGACCTTGGTATTCAACCCCACCCACTTTCAGGGAAAGAAAGTTACCCGCTTGATCAACCGGGACACAACCATGAAAGATCAGATTGTAATCGCGCACCAGGTGCATCGCTCCCTTTTCCTCGACGAAGCGCATTTGATCGCGGAGCGTCTGGCTTTGCAGGAATGAGTGTCGCAACTGGGCCATGCATTCTTCCTCTTCAGGCGAAAGCGAGTAAGGGTCGTTCCAGTCGACGGTGGGAAGATTGCGGTCCAAGATAGGATAGCGATGGTCGCCGATCGGCACTGTCCAATCCTGGCGATCGATCTGGTGAAGAAGATTCCGGTGTTCCAGATGAAAGTCGGGATTTCGTGCGATCACCTGGCTCTCGAGCTTAAACTGGATGATCGCCATGGCTTTTTGCATCTGCCGCATGGAAAGCTCATCCCGTATTCCCTTTCCATGGCAGGAGAAACAGGTGGCCAGATCATCGGACCAGACGGTTCGGACGAGCTTTTCCAATGGCGCCATGGGAATTCCGTAACCCATCTCAAGCTGAAAAAGTCGCTGATAGCGGAGCGAAATCCTCAAGACATTCGCGATGCAAGCTTCCTGGCCCAACGCGGCGCCCATCCAGGTGACATCATGATTTCCCCACGTAATCGAGACGTTGGGCTGATGCATCACATAGTCAATTGCCTTGTCAATGCGCGGACCGCGGTCACCGAAATCTCCCGCCACCACCAATTCAGAAAAAAGCAGATTGCGAATGATTCGTGCCATCAGGCGCAGAAAGGTCAGTTCCTGCTCATGCTCGACGAATTGATCGAGCATCGCGTCGATGTAGTCGTCGGAGCGCGAAAGGTAGGCGCCAAAGAGAAGCTCGCGAAAGAGAGTTTCGTAGTGCGACGGAAACACCCGTTCGATGGCCACCATGCTGTAGTGCCGGGAAATCTGTCGCAACAACTCAATCGCCAGCCTAGTTTGCCGCCGGAGAAAGTGCCGCCGCGCCGCCGTGTCCGGCAAGCGGTCCTGGACATGTTCGTAGGTCTCGCGCGGGTAATAAATGATGTTGAGGAGATCCAACTTCTCGCCGGCAGTGAGCCGCTTGCCGAAGGTCTGTTCGACCAAAGGGCGCAAGCAGCCGGAGGCATTCTTAATCACGTGAATGAGCTTTTTAAATTCCCCGTGAATGTCACTGATCACATGGACGGTGCCCTTGGGTAGGGTGAGAGCAGCGCGGAGATTCGCGATGGCCGCGAGAGTTGCGTCGGTGTTCGGATATTGCACACTCAACGC
>DATLIT010000529.1:0-5802 GCA_035539295.1 Terrimicrobiaceae bacterium
TTCGCGTTACAGGCTACCATCATCCTACGTCCCGGAATGGCTGGCCTGGTTCGCGTATTTTCTCTTTGCCCTTGGCTCGCCGTGGGGCTGGACCACTTTCTATTGTCCCCTGCTCATGTTCTATTCTCTGACCACAGCTAATGCGCTCCTTCCGCGACCACCCGAAGATGCAATTGAATCCGGCTCCCCAACACCTAAAGATGGATGCGGCAACTAGCTAACCGAAAAGTTCCGGCACTGAGCAAATGAAAGTAACGAGTCGCCAGTTCACGACGCTGTCGGAGGACAAATCCAGTAAATTCTCGGAGGACTTTTCGCCTCCCTCCTGCAAAGTTTAAGCATGCCGCGCGTTCTTATTCTTACCGCCAGTATGGGCGAGGGCCATAACACGGCGGCGCATAACATTGAGGATGCTCTCCTCGCTGAAGCTGGCGACAAAGTCGCAGTTTTGGTGGCCGATCCTTACACCCGCACGAATCCGGTCATCAATAAGTTCATCCAGAAGGGTTATACGACGGCGATCAACAACTATCCGCGCGCTTGGAAGGTGGTATTTGAACTGCTTAGCAGGCGTGGAGTCGTCGAAGGCATGGGACCGATACTTGCGGAATTGACCGCCGGAGTGAAAGCGCTCATCGACGAGTTCCGTCCGGACATCATTGTCTCTACCTACCCGGTCTTCTCGTTCCTCTTTGCCAAGATCCGTAAGCGAGACCCGTCGGTGGGCATCCCCTTCTATACAATGATCACAGACTCCACGATGATCAATTCGGCCTGGTACCGCTGTCCGTGCGATGGATCGATCGTCATCGATGAGGGAACCGCTCGCGTCCTCCGCGGAGACGGCATTCCTGCCGAAAAAGTCCACCCTCTCGGGTTTCCCGTAGCTCAAGCGTTCGAATCGCTCGAGCCCGCTCCACCGCCGGAGAAGGCGGGATGGAAGGCGATCCTCTTTCCAGGTGGAGTTTCGCAATTCGCCGTCTCCGTCCTCACTCATCTCGGCGAACTGCCGGAGCTGCAGGTGACGGTCGTCACCGGTCGGCGGCAGAATGTTTTCCAAAGGCTGCGCAAGGCGGGCCTGCCGAAGTTTGGCTCGCTGGTGGGTTGGACTGATGAAATGCCGAAACTTATGACATCGCATCACTTTTTTATTGGCAAGGCGGGCGGCGCCTCCGTGCAGGAGGCGATCGTCGCACAGATTCCCTTTCTCGTGAGTCACGTTGTTCCCGGCCAGGAGGAAGGCAATATCGCACTGATCGAGCAAGCCGGAATCGGCGCCTTGGCCGTCGGCCATCCTCAGCGCGTTCGCGACATTATCATAGGAGCCATGGCCAACGAAGGAAACTTATGGCACGCTTGGCGAGCAAACCTCGCCGCCCGCAAGAAACCACCTGCCTCACGGATGATCGCCCGTTTTCTGCTCGAGCGCGCCTCAAAGGTGCGATCCTAAGCGACTAATTTCTTCGGTTAGCGCGCGCCACGACCGAACTCATGCTCTCACGCTTTCGTCGTTACGGGCAGGTCTACGCGATCATGCTGCGCAACTCGCTCATTCGGGAAATGGCTTTTAAGGCGAACTTTCTGCTCTGGATGGGAGTCGAGTTGCTTTGGTTCATCGGGCAGATCGTCTTCATTGAAGTAATCTTCGGTTACGTCGAGCGGATCGGAGACTGGACAAAATGGGAAGTCGTTCTGCTGGTCGGAACGCATCAGCTGATTGCGCAGATTTTCCAGGCGTTCTTCTATTCAAATCTTGCCAATCTCCCGGAACTGATTCGGACAGGCCGTTTCGACTTCATGCTTCTTCAGCCGATCGACACACAGTTTGCCGTCTCCACAAAGCAATTCGGTCTCGACAACTTGGTTAACGCTCTCATTGGTGTTGCTTTCGTTGCTGCGGCATTGATCAAGCTCGCGATAGTTCCGACGCTTCAGCAGGTGGTCCTCTACCTCGTGGCGATCGCCATGGGTGTCATGATCCACTATTGCGTCCTCTTCTGTCTGGCAGTCACGAGCTTCTGGATCGTTCGCTCGCAGGGACTGATCTACGGATATTACAGCTTGTTCAACCTTGGCCGTTACCCAGATGTCATCTTTCGAGGTCTCTTCAAATTTGTCTTCAGTTGGATTATTCCCATCATCGTCGTCACCAATGTGCCGGCTCGTCTGCTCATCCGGGCGGCGGATTCGCCCGGGCCGTTGCTCCTCCACCTGATTCTGGCGACGCTAATCGTTACCGCAGGCACGCGGCTGTTCTGGCTAGCAGCGCTCAAGCGCTACGCAAGCGCAAGTTCGTAACGACGAGGACGTCTCAGCGGAGGGCACCGGTTCTTTGCAATAGATTCTTCATCTCTTGCTTCGAACCTCGAAAGGCAATGAGAAAACACATGCCTTTCTCCTCGCGGATAGCGAGAACGGATCGATCCGCCTCCGTGATGCGCCAACTCCCCTCCGGCGCGATGCTGATTCCGAACGGCTGAGAGGCGAAACAGTAAAAGTACATAACGTTTTCCGGAACCAGCGCCTGGGCAATCGGCTCATTATCAACCGTAAACTGTCGCACCCCGACGACGTCAAAGCCGTCGAATTCTGCCGGCACCTGAAAATTGTCGAAGCCCTTAAGGGCAAACCAATCCTGCAATTCGCTCGCCTTCTCCTCGACGGCATCGAATTGGTTGGGAGCTGCCTTCGCGCCGGTCGCCGCAATTTTTAAAGCCTCGTTCGGAAAGGTCCCCGCTCGACCCAGGAAGATCCAGACAAGCAAAGCAACCAAAAGAAGGACGCCGACACCGACAGCAAAGGCGGCGTGATTTCCCACCTGAGTTCGACCTTTCCCGTGCTTTGCCGTGAACACGCGGGCTCCTTCGTCGATCTGGGCTATGGAATCTGAATCCAACCGAATGGCCTCGAGATCATCGGCACAGGCCAGGTCGAATGCAGTCTGCGACTCAAGTTCGGCAGCAAGCGCCTTCTCTTTGGCGGCGATGAGGAGAGCTCGTTTGACGAGCGGGTCGGAGTCGTCGTGTCCGGTGGGACGGCGACAAACCAGGATCTGGCGGGCGGCCTTTGAGTTCATCTCGCCATGGCCCTCTGCGCACGCAGAGCCGAGCGCGTCTTGTCCACCGCGTCGGCGAGAAGTCTCTCGTCAAGATTCAAGACGTGTTGAATATCCGACGCGGGTAGCGCGTCCAAGTAAAGTAAGGTTAAGGCGCTGCGTCCGGGCTCGGGCAGCTTGTGCAATTTTGCGGCAGTTCCGTCAAGTTCGCAGCGGGCTGGAACCTTGAGGCTGCGGCGCCGCACGATCGTAAAAAACAACTGCTTCGATCGCTCGAGATCACCGGGATGTGGATGACGCAAAAGCTCGTCAACCGCATCTTTGAAGACCTTGGCAGTCCCCTCCTGACAGCCCGTCAGCACGAGCGCGAAACGCCAGGCCGTCTCGAGAAAAAACCAGTCCTCAGGAATATCGCTCATCGGGGCGCATGCTACATAGCCTCCTCAAAATGGGTTAACAAGTGTCTTATGCAATCGAATTGTCTTCGCGATGACGGACGATTCGCAGAGGTGGCCGTTGAGGTCTCGCGCAATTGACTTGCCCCCCACTCCCAACCATTTTTAGAGACCTCATGAAGCATGTCCTTTTTGTTTGCACCGGCAACGTTTGCCGCAGCCCAATGGCCGAGGGGCTTTTCAGAAAGCTCCTCTCGGGACGCAATGACATCCGTGTGGAATCGGCCGGCATGAGCGCCGGGCGGGGCATGCCGGCCAGCCAGCACGCGATTCAAGCGCTCTCCGTAGAAGGTGTCGATCTGGCCAGCTTTCGGAGCCAGCCAGTTTCAGAGGATCTCGTGCGCGCGGCCACACATATCTTCGTGATGACACGCGATCACAAGCGCATGATCGAGCTCCTCTTTCCGGAAGCTTGTGAAAAGACCTATCTGTTGCGCGAATTCGAGCCCGGCGCGCCAGACGTTCCTGATCCGATCGGACTCGGGCGCGAAACCTACGATCGCTGCCGAGACACGCTCAAGAAAGCACTTCCCAACATTCTCCGATTTATCGAAAACCAAAATATGACGACAGAATCTCTCATCCAGTCGGACGACTCCACGCTTCCTCTCGCAGAAGTCGACATCGAAATCGCCGAGGCGATTCGCAACGAACGACGACGCCAGTTCGAGAATATCGAGCTCATCGCCAGTGAAAACTTTACCAGCAGGGCGGTGATGGAGGCGCAGGGATCGTGCCTGACCAACAAGTATGCAGAAGGCTATCCCGGCAGACGCTGGTACGGTGGATGCGAATACATGGATGTGGTCGAATCGCTCGCCATCGAGCGCACCAAAAAACTTTTCTCCGCCGAGCACGTCAACGTCCAGCCGCACAGTGGCAGCCAAGCCAACATGGCGGTGTACTTTACGGTCCTACAGCCGCGCGATCGCCTCCTCACGATGGACCTCGCGCATGGTGGGCATCTCACACATGGCCATAAGGCCAACTTCTCGGGGAAACTCTACGAGATTCACCACTACGGAGTCGATCGCGAGACCGAACAGATCGATTACGACGCGCTCGGACGGCTTGCCGATGAGGTCAGGCCCAAGATGATTACCGCGGGAGCTTCCGCCTATTCCCGCACGATTGACTTCGCCCGCATGCGCGAAATCGCAGATTCAGTGGGTGCTTACCTTTTCGTCGACATGGCGCACATCGCGGGACTGGTCGCCGGCGAAATGCATCCAAGCCCAATCCCGCACGCTCACTTTGTCACCACAACCACGCACAAGAGTTTGCGTGGGCCGCGAGCAGGACTGGCGATGTGCAAGGAGGAATTTGCCAAGCGACTGGACGCTCAAGCATTTCCCGGCGTGCAAGGCGGCCCTCTCATGCATGCCATCGCTGCGAAAGCTGTTTGTCTGCACGAAGCGCTCCAACCTTCCTTTAAGGAGTACGCCCACCAGATCGTCAACAATGCGAAAGCGCTGGCAGCCCGCCTCTCCATGCTTGGCTATCGAATCGTCTCGGGGGGAACGGACAACCACCTGATGTTGGTCGATCTGCGTCCCCGCGGTCTGACAGGCCTCGATGCCCAAACGGCGCTTGATCACGCGGCGATTACCGTCAACAAGAACGCGATTCCATTCGACACGGAGCCGATCACCAAGACCGGTGGAATCCGCGTCGGCACCCCAGCGATGACGACACGCGGAATGAAAGAAGAGGAGATGATGGAGATCGCCGATCTCATCCACGCTGCGCTCGAAAACCGGACCGATTCGACGAGGCTCGCTGCACTGCGGCAGGAAGTGGTTCGCTTTACCAGTCGCTTTCCGCTCCCGTGACATCAGCCCCAATCAAAAGGGATCGATCCTAATCCCGGGCACCTTGCCGACGCCCTCGGTGTCTCTGGTTACTAGCGGCACATCAAGCTGTAACGTAGAGGCCGCCAGCCAAAGATCTGTAGTGCCAAGAGAGAGACTCTGCCGTCGAAGCGTAGCGCCAAGTCGGCCAAAGCCAATTACTGTCTCCTCGTCCGGCCAAAGGGTCGGATAACGAGCAAGAAACTCGAGCAACTCCACGGAATCGGACTCGGCGAGAGCTGCGGCTCGAAGGAATTCGCCCTTCACAGTCCACGGAATGGCCAAGGAATCGCCCAAGTGCGCTCGAGCGTATGCCGATGCGGCGGAGCCATCTCCGTTCAGCCAGCGATCAAGCAGAAAGTCGGCAGCCACCAAGCGATCCACTTTCATCTCTCCGGCTCGCCGCGTGACGCGATCGTCTCATCGATCGTGCGGAAATGTT
>DATLIT010000530.1:0-6204 GCA_035539295.1 Terrimicrobiaceae bacterium
TCTTCGCATCCAAATTCGACAACGGCTCGTCAAACAAGAACACCGTTGGATTGCGCACAATCGCCCGGCCCAAGGCCACCCGCTGCCGCTGCCCTCCCGATAACGCCCCCGGCTTGCGCTCCAACATGTGATCCAATCCCAACGCCTTCGAGGTCCGCCCCACAATCTCCGAGATAAACTCCTTGGGCTTCTTGGCCAGCTTCAACCCAAAGGCCATGTTGTTAAACAAATTCATGTGCGGATAGAGCGCATAGCTCTGAAAGACCATCGATATCCCACGATCCTTCGGCTCCAGCTCGTTGACCACCTTGCCCCCAATAGCGATCGTCCCGCTGGAAATCTTCTCCAGCCCCGCCACCATCCGCAAAGTCGTCGACTTCCCGCTCCCAGAGGGTCCCACCAACACCATGAACTCCCCGTCCTTGACCTCCAAATTGATGTTCTTGACCGCCGTAAAGGTCGGCCGCCCTCGATCATCGGTATACGTCTTGACCAAATTGCTGATCTTTACTGATCCATCTTCTTTCGGTTTCATTTCCTTGTCCTCCGGTTTGAATCGCTGCCTTCCGCGCGGCTGGCATCTTCCTTGGGTAGAGGCTAACCGCACATCCGCTCTCGTATAGAATAATTGCCTCAAATTTTGGACGTTTTTCGCCCAATCGCCGAGTTGCACTGTCCTCCTCGCGAGGATCCTGTCGGGCGCCGGAGAGACGCCCTGGGGCGACCCATAACAACGGAATTCACGAGTGGTGTCGGCCCCCTTGCACGATCGAAACTCTGTTTTTGTATTTGTCGTGCTGGTGTGAGTTTTGTTGCATATATGAATGGCCAGACCTGTAACTCTCTTCACCGGCCAATGGGCCGATCTTCCTCTCACAGAACTTGCGCCGCTCGCCAAAAAAATGGGCTTCGACGGATTGGAGCTTGCCTGTTGGGGCGACCATTTCGACGTCAACCAAGCCGCCGAATCCGCAGATTACTGCAAGGAACGCTGGCGCATCCTGACTGATGCTGGTCTCACAGCGTTCGGGGTTTCCAACCATCTGGTCGGTCAGGCAGTCTGCGATCTCATTGATGAGCGTCATCAAGCGATTCTTCCCCCAGCGATTTGGGGAGATGGTGATCCCGAGGGTGTCAGAAGCCGCGCTGCCGAACAACTTAAGCTGACCGCACGCGCCTGCCGGCGTTTTCTCGACGCCAAGCCTCATCGCGACCTGGATTTTCCGGCCGTGGTCAACGGCTTCAGCGGCTCGAGCATCTGGCATGCGTGCTATGCCTTTCCGCCCACCAGCCAAGCTTTCCTCCAGAAGGGCTTCGACGACTTCGCGCGTAGATTTGTTCCTATCTTGGACGTCTTCGAGGAAGTCGGTGTAAATTTCGCGCTCGAAGTCCATCCCAGCGAGATCGCCTTTGATATTGCCTCAGCGCAGCGCGCGATCGATGCCGTCAAGGGACACAAACGCTTTGGCTTTAACTACGATCCCTCGCATCTCGGTTACCAAGGAGTCGATTATGTGAAATTCATTCGTGAGTTCCGCGATCGCATCTACCATGCACATATGAAGGATGCATGGTGGGGACACGGCAATGGGGATGTGGGTGTCTTTGGCGGTCACACCGACTTTGGCGACCACCGACGCTACTGGGATTTTCGATCCATCGGACACGGTGACATCAAGTTCGAAGACATCATTGTAGCACTCAACGATATCGGCTACCGGGGTCCGCTCTCGATTGAGTGGGAGGATATCCGCATGGATCGAGTGCATGGAGCGTCGGAAGCGTGCCGCAACGTCCGCAATTTCGATTTCCCGGCGAGCGGGATTGCATTCGATTCCGCCTTTGAGAAGAAAAAGTAACTGAGAGAATTCGCGATATGGAACGCAAACTCAGAATGGGAATGGTTGGCGGCGGAAAGGACGCGTTCATCGGGGCCGTGCACCGTTTTGCCGCCAATCTCGATGGACGCATCGAACTCGTGGCGGGTGCATTTTCATCGAATCCGCAGAAGTCGCATGAGAGCGGGGCGCTGCTCTTGCTGGACCCTAATAGGGTTTATGACAGCTACGAGGTAATGGCCAAACAAGAAGCCGCCTTGTCAGCGGACCAACGCATCGATTTTGTTTCCATCGTCACTCCGAACTTCGCGCACTATCCGGCTGCCAAGACGTTCCTTGAAGCTGGTTTCAACGTCATTTGCGACAAGCCGATGACGTTGAATCTCGAGGAAGCCTTGAAATTGCGAGAGGTTGTCCGAAAGAGCGGAAAGGTTTTCGCCCTCACGCACAACTATACCGGCTACCCAATGGTGAAGGAGGCGCGTGAAATGGTGCGCGCCGGTGAACTTGGCAAGATTCTCAAGATCGTCACCGAGTATCCTCAGGGTTGGCTGCTCAACCCGATCGATCAGGAGGGCCAAAAGCAAGCCTCGTGGCGCACCGATCCGGAGCGTGCCGGCGCGAGTGGCTGCATCGGCGACATCGGCACTCACGGCGAAAATTTGGCCCGCTACATCAGCGGGTTGGAAATTGAAGAACTTTGCGCCGACTTCACGTCCTTTGTCGAAGGCCGACGTCTTGAAGACGACGGCAATATGCTCGTGCGCTACAAGGGTGGGGCACGGGGCGTTCTCTATGCTTCGCAGATCTCTGCCGGCGAGGAGAACAATCTCACCATCCGGGTCTATGGCACCAAGGCATCTTTGGAATGGCACCAGGAACATCCCAACGAACTGATTGTGAAATTCCAGGATGCTCCGCGGAAAACCTACCGGCGCGGCAACAGCTATCTTAGCGATGCTGCTAAGCGCTTTACGCGGCTACCTTTCGGTCATCCCGAAGCCTTCATCGAAGCTTTTGCCAACATCTACCTGGAGGCAAGTCGCGCCATCGAAGCGGAGGTGGCCGGCCAACCACTGCCGAACGATCTCGACTTTCCCAACGTGGACGACGGCGTCGAAGGTATGGCGTTCATCGCAGCGACGGTGCAAAGTGCGAAAGCTGGTGCAGTTTGGACTAAGCTGCCGGCGACCTGAGCGCTCGAACGGCCTTCGGAATTTCGCTCTGCGAACCTTTCTTGGCCTTAGAACTATCTTTAAAAGAGAGTCAAAGCGCCGCTTGTCCTACCACGCTTTTCGGTAGCCGTTCCCTCAATGGACTCAGTGATAATCAAAATAGAATTTGTGGAGGCGCTCTATGACTCGTCGGGGTTTTGGCTAATAGGTTTTGGTGCTCTCGGGCATGCCAATGCGATGCCGGTTTGCTAAATAGGGCTCCTTAGCTATCCCATGGGTGGTTGAGCTCCCGCCGACGTGGCTTCAAGAATGAGATCTCCGGATTCAGTGGCTCCATTCACTGCCAGAGAGCTGCAGTCTTTGATAATCCAGTCAGCGCCAAGCTCGATGAGCCTCTCATTTGTTTCGGTGCTCTGCACTGCGAGAACGCGAGCTCCGGCGGCTTTTCCCGAACAAACCCCGGCGGCGGCGTCCTCGACGACGATGCAGTCCTGCGCAGCAAAACCAAGCAAGGCAGCTCCTTTCAAGTAAGGTTCGGGATCCGGTTTGCCGATGGTGATATCGCGTGCGGTGATAAATTGCGGCGGCGGAGCGATCCCGGCCACGCGCAGCCGGACGTCCGCGAGTGGCTTTGTGCATGAGGTCACGATCGTCCAGCGATCCGCAGGCAGAGAGGTGAGCAGTTTATGAACGCCAGCGAGCGGAATGACCCCCTCCACATCGAGAATCTCACGGCGTTCGACGTCACGGTTTTCGGCTTCATGATCCGCATCGGGAAGGAGTTCGCGGATGGTGGCGATGCTCGGGCGACCATGAGCCTCATGGACCGTTTGGATTGGATCAAAGCCGTGCCGACGGGCCCACCACGACCAAACCCGCGCCACCGCGGGCGTGGAATCCACCAGAACTCCATCCATGTCAAACAAGATCGCTTTGCAGGAAATTTTCGGCATGGCTGAGAATAATCACCAAACGACCCTGAACGAAACCCTCATCGCTCGCTCGCCGGCTGCGTCGGCCCAAGCGGTGCCATCTTGTGGCGCAGCGGTTATGCCGGTGACAATGCGGATTTTACCGAATAAGGTGCGGCGATGTTGGTCGGCCGGAGCTTCGGACCATCGATATGAGTAAGCCGAGAATTATCATTGATCCACAACCTCGTACGATGGATCTGATCTTCAGCGAAGGAGCGCAAAATAAACTCTCCGAGCTGGCGGATCTCACCATTTTCGACTCGGGTCCAATGCCGGCAGAGATGCTCGACGCCGCTCTGCCGGATGCAGAGATAATCATTGGCCAAACTGATCTGTCGCAAGAAAGATTAGCGCGTTGCGAGAAATTGCGAGCGATCTTCAATGTTGAAGGGAACTTCCTGCCGAATATCGATTACGACTATTGCTTTTCTCGCAATATTCGCGTCCTCGTGGCCAGTCCGGCCTTTGCTGTCGCGGTCGCTGAAATGGCGCTCGCGCTCGCTCTCGATCTTGCGCGAGGCATAAGCAAAAATGATCGGGCTTTCCGCAATAGGAGCGAGATCTACGGTTTGGAGAGCAATCGGGATTGCTTTCTCTTCACGGGTTCTCGCGTCGGAATCATCGGCTATGGCGATCTGGCGCGGGCATTCCGTCCGCTCCTACGACCATTCCGCTGCGCGATCAAAGTTTACGATCCTTGGTTGCCGGAGCGGGACATCCTCAACAACGACTGCTCGCCAGCCTCTCTCGATGAGTTGCTCTCCACCTCGGATGCAATTTTTGTTTTCGCGAGCGTCACTGCCGAGAATCAAGGCTTTCTCGGTGCGCGTGAGCTCGCCCTCATTCGCCCCGGCGGCCTCTTCGTTCTGATGAGCAGGGCCGGGGTGGTCGACTTCCAAGCACTCGTCTCGGCCGCAGAGTCGGGCCACCTCAAGGTAGCGACTGATGTCTTTCCGGAGGAACCTTTTCCTAATGACCACCGGATACGGAAGCTTCCGAATGTCATTTTGTCGGCTCATCGCTCAGGGGGTATTCAGGAAGCTTTTACCGAGATCGGTAATTTGGTCGTGAGCGACGTTGAGCTACTCCTGCGCGGCTTGCCGCCCAGCAGCTGCAGGGTCGCACAACCTGAGACCGTCAAGCGCCTGAGAAGCAAGCCGGTGGCGATTTCGTAAAGGAGCTTCCTACTGTTTCTAGATCCAAGAGCCGCTTCGCTGGCGCCCTTGCCTCTGTGCCCCTCACTGGATTGTTAATTTGCATGTTTACGGATTGCCATGGACGATGCGAGCAAGCATGCAGTGTGGATACATCTGCTGGTGAGGCGTTCCGGCCGCTCCTACCCGACTTGGGAGTGCACGGAATTTTCACGACGCAATTGCGTATGTGCGAAGCCGGTGCTCATCATTGATCTCCGATGAGATCGCCCGATTTGTTTCTGGCCATTGATGTGGGGACGGGCAGCGTTCGCTCAGCCTTAGTCGACGCGCAGGGCAGGATTCTGGCATTTGAGGCTAAGGAACATGCCCAAATCGTCCCACGCCCCGGCTGGGCGGAGCAGCGACCGCGCCAATGGTGGGAGGGAGCGGTCGAGACTACGCGCGCAGTCTTGCAATCACTCAGTGGAGCGGCTGATCGAATTGCCGCCGTTGCGGCTTGTGGGCAGATGCATGCGACCGTCTTGATTGATTCGGAAGGAGAGCTCGTTCTCGACGCAGTTCCTCTCTGGAATGACAAGCGCACCCGTGACCTAGTCGCACGTTTCGAGCAAAATCACCCCGTCGACGAACTCTTGAGAATTACGGCGAACCCTCCCGCTTCAGCCTGGCAAGCCTTCAAGTTGGTCTGGATCAAGGAAAATCATCCGGAAGCCTATCGACGAGCGGCGACACTGCTGATGCCGAAAGACTACATCAACTTCAAGCTGACCAATCAGCGGGCAATCGACTACCCGGAGGCCTCCTGCAGCTTCCTCTTCAGCTACCAGGAAAATGGCTGGAGCCGAAGGATCACAGAGCTCCTTGAGCTTAACTACGACCTCCTCCCTACGCTAAGGCTCCCGGCCGAGCAGGTCGGCAAGGTAGGCCAAGAGGCGGCCGAGCAAACCGGGTTACCAGAGGGAATTCCGGTGATCACGGGCGTCGGCGATTTTCCCGCCAGTTTGCTCGGCTCGGGCGTTTTCCGTCCGGGCACGGGATCAGATTCTACCGGCCCTTCGAC
>DATLIT010000531.1:0-9002 GCA_035539295.1 Terrimicrobiaceae bacterium
AACGTGGCCTCGCAACTCGAGCGCCGCATCTCTATTCGCCGGGCGATGAAACGCGCAGTGCAATTGGCCATGGAGCAGGGAGCTCTCGGAATCAAGCTTCGCTGCTCCGGCCGGCTGGGCGGGGCGGAGATTGCCCGCACCGAGTGGTATCGGGAAGGCAAAATCCCTCTGCACACTATGCGGCAGCCGATCGATTACGGGTTTACCGAGGCTTCAACGGTCGCCGGGAAGATCGGTGTGAAGTGTTGGATTTGCAAAAAGCCAACCACGCCCGAAAGCGAGGATCAGAAGCAACAACAACTTTCCAAGGAACGCACGCGCGCTCCGAGGCCCGAAAACCCCACCGCCTGACTTAAGAGGAGCGATCCATGCCATTAATGCCCAAACGCGTAAAGTATCGCAAGACCCAGCGCGGAAGCCGTGCTGGAAATGCTTCACGCACGCTGACAATCGATTTCGGCGAGTTCGGACTGCAAACCTTGGACCGTGCTTGGATCACCAACGTTCAGATTGAGGCTGCCCGCGTAGCCATGACCAGGCTCATGAAGCGCAAAGGCAAGCTCTGGATCCGCATCTTTCCTGATAAGTCCGTGACTGCGCGGCCCCCAGAAACTCGCATGGGAAAAGGCAAGGGCAATCCCGAGCATTGGGTCGCCGTCGTTCGCCCGGGCAACGTCCTCTTTGAGCTGGACGGCGTTTCCGAAACTATCGCGCGGGAATCCCTGCGTCTAGCCGCAAACAAGCTCCCCGTGCGCACACGCTTCCTCTCACGCCATCGTGCGGCGAAATAACTGGCCATGAAAATCGCCGAAGTCAAGGAACTCACTATCAAGGAACTCGAGACCCGCAAACGCGAAATGCGGCAGGAAATTTTCAACCTGCGGATTCAGCAGCAGGCGGGCCAACTGGAAAAGCCTCACATGCTGCGTTCGCTCCGGCGAGACGCAGCCCGCGTCGATACCGTTCTCACAGAAAAGCGGAAGACTCAACAGAGCGCGGCAACTCCGGCACCCTCCCCGGCCCAAAAGAAATCATGAACGAGACAGCTTCAGATTCGCCTCCACTGGAGGAGACCAAGGCACCCGACCAGCCGACAGCGGTGAACCAGACGCGACGCAACCTGCGCAAGACGCGGGTAGGCGAAGTCGTGTCAGAATCGATGAACAAGACGATTGTGGTCCGGACGGTCACCCGTGTGCCGCATCAGAAATTTGGGAAGATCGTCAAGCACGTAAAGAAGTTCTACGTTCACGACGAGAAGAATGAAGCCAAAGTTGGGGATCGTGTTTCCATTATGGAAACTCGGCCGCTCTCCCGCCTCAAGCGCTGGAGGCTGGTCGAGGTCCTCAAACATTAGTCCGAGCAGTCACCGATCAAAAACCTTACATCCGATTCCTATGATTCAGCTCCGATCCCGTCTCGACGTCGCGGACAACACCGGTGCCCGCATGGCCACGATGATCGGCGTCATTGGCAAAGCCTCGATGAAGGCCCACGTCGGTGATGTCATCACGGCAAACGTTAAGGAGGCTTCCTCCGGGGGCACCGTCAAGAAGGGCGAGGTTGTCCGCGCGGTCGTGGTGCGAACAAAGCACCCGATTAAGCGGCAGGACGGCTCCTACCTTCGCTTCGACAATAACGCCATCGTGATTATCGACAAAGATCTCAATCCGCGCGGCACGCGTATCTTTGGTCCCGTGGCCCGCGAATTGCGCGAGAAGAACTTCATGAAGATCATCTCCCTCGCGCCGGAAGTCCTATGAGCAACCTGAAATTTCATGTTAAGCGCGGCGATACGGTTCAGGTAATTTCCGGTAACCAACGGGGATCCTCAGGCAGGATCCTCAAGGTGCTTCCCGACAAGGCGCAGGTCATCATCGAGGGAGTGCGGCTTATCAAGAAACATCAACGCAAGACGCAAGACAATCCCAATGGCGCAATCATCCAGCGAGAAGGTCCCATCCACATTTCTAACGTGAAGGTTGTCGAGCGCGGGACCACGGAGAAAGAGAAGCGGAAGAAAAAAGCTGCGTGACGTTTTTTACAGATAACCATTGAGCACTATGCCAACGCAACCAGATCCGGAGCTCCTTGAGGAATACAAGGACCGCGTCATCCCTGCCTTGCGGGAGAAGCACGGTTACAAGAACGTGCACGAGATTCCCAAAGTCGCTAAGGTGGTCGTGAACTGTTCGGTCGGCGCTGGCGCCGATAGCAAGGAAGCCCTTGACACTGCCAAGTCGGAGATCGGCCTCATCACCGGCCAGCGGCCCATCCCGACGCTTTCGAAGAAGAGCATTGCCAACTTCAAACTTCGAAAAGGCCAGGCGATCGGCGCCAAGGTGACTCTCCGCGGACGCATCATGTACGAATTTCTCGAGCGTCTGATCAAGATGTCGCTCCCGCGAATCCGCGACTTTCGGGGCGTTTCGACGAAATCCTTTGATGGAAAGGGCAACTACACCCTCGGTGTCTCCGATCAATCCATTTTCCCGGAGATAGAGCTCGACCAAATCAAACGTAACATCGGTTTTGACATCACTATCGTCACGACCGCGCGCACCGACGAAGAGGCCAAGTCCCTCCTGAGCGAGCTCGGGATGCCTTTTGCTGACAAGGCAAAGAAGCCAGTGCGCAAAACAGAAGAGCAGCAAGAGGAAACCGCCGCAGCGGCCACCTAACTACTGCCCACTA
The DNA here is from genome assembly GCA_035539295.1 of Terrimicrobiaceae bacterium. Lineage (GTDB taxonomy): Bacteria > Verrucomicrobiota > Verrucomicrobiia > Chthoniobacterales > Terrimicrobiaceae > DASTFP01. The sequence goes on from DATLIT010000531.1 coordinate 2,695, forward strand.
GAGAATGACCGATCCAATTGCAGATATGCTCACGCGGCTGCGCAATGCGGCCCGCGCTCACAAGACCGAATTCTTGGTCCCCTATTCCAGGCTGAAAAGCGAAATTGCCCGCATCTTGGAAAAGGAGGGCTATATTGCCGGCTTCGAACTCGAGACAACCCAAAAGGGGCGTCCGAATCTGAAGATCAGGAACAAGTTTGTCAATAAGGCCTCCGCGATTGCCGGTCTCAGCCGCGTCAGTAGACCTGGTCTGCGCCGCTACGTGAAAGCCGATGAAGTCCCCCGAGTGCTCGGCGGGATGGGCATAGCGGTACTCTCCACCTCGCGAGGGGTGCTCACAGGTCACGAAGCCCGGAGGCAAAACGTTGGCGGGGAATTGCTCGCCTACATCTGGTAACAAAAGCCATGTCGCGAATTGGAAGAAAACCCATTGAAGTACCTCCGAAAGTGACGGTCAATGTTGGCTCGGAAGGCGGTGTTACCGTCGAGGGCCCAAAAGGCAAGTTGTCTTGGAATCTGCCAAAAACTGTTCGCGCTCGCGTCGAAGGGAGTACGGTCAGCGTCGAGCGCAATGATGAGAGCAGGCAAGGCAAAGCGTTACATGGACTCTCCCGTGCGCTGATCGCCAATATGGTCACCGGAGTTACGGTCGGCTTTAAGAAGGAACTCGAGATCCAAGGCGTTGGCTTTAAGGCAGCGGTGCAGGGCCAGAAGCTCAACCTCAGTCTCGGCAAATCGCATCCTATTCTTTTCCAGATCCCCGCGGACGTGAAGATCACGGTCGCCGATAGCACAAAGGTCACCATCGAAGGGGTCGATAAGCACCTCGTCGGCCAAACCGCCGCGGATATTCGCTCCTTCTATCCACCGGAACCCTACAAAGGTAAGGGGATCCGCTACCTAGGAGAACAGGTTCGCCGCAAGGAGGGCAAAACCGTTCAGTAAGCCATGCCCGCATCCACCAGCAAACGTCGGGTCCGTCACAAGCGCCTTCGGAAAAAGATCGCGGGCACCCCGGAACGCCCGCGTCTCGCCGTCCATTTCTCGGAGCGCCATATTACCGCCCAAGTCATCGACGACACCGCAGGCAAGACGCTCGCCTCTGTCCACACGACCGAGGCTGGTCTTCGCTCGGAAAAGAAGGGGCGCTCGGACGTGCCCACGGCCGCGAAGGTGGGCAAGCTGATTGCCGAGCGGGGAGTATCCGGCAAGGTTAAGAAGGTCGTTTTTGACCGCGGGGGCTATAAATATCACGGCAAGGTCAAGGCTCTTGCAGATGCCGCGCGCGAAGGCGGCTTGGAATTTTAAAATTATATGCCCACTCAACGCAGATCTCAGACCAGGTCGAGTCCGGACGGTTTTGACAAGTCGGAGCCGAAGGAAACGACCGAGAAAGTGGTCTTCATCAACCGCTGTGCCAAAGTAGTGAAGGGCGGACGTCGGTTTAGTTTCAGCGCTCTCATCGTCTCGGGCAATCACAACGGCCGCGTTGGCATCGGCTTTGGCAAGGCCAATGAAGTCAGCGAAGCAATCCGCAAGGCGACCGAGTCGGCGAAGAAGCGGATGGTCGATGTGGCCATTCACGAAAACACCATCCCGCACGAGGTCCTCGGTGAATTCGGCGGAGGTCGTGTTCTTCTCAAACCAGCTTCGCCCGGAACTGGCGTGATCGCAGGCGGCGGTGTGCGCGCGGTCATCGAGGCTGCTGGGATTCGCGATGTCCTCGCAAAGTCGCTCGGGTCGAACAACCCAGCCAATGTGGTGAAAGCAACCCTGGACGCTCTGACCACGCTGCGTCCGAAGGACGCGATTTTCAAAATTCGCGGCAAAGTCAGCACTCCAAAATCCGCTCTCCCAGTCGCCACCCAAGCTCCATGAGACTGCACGATTTGAAACCGAACGCCGGCGCGAAGCATCGACGCAAGCGCCTTGGCAGTGGCGAGAGTTCGGGACATGGCAAAACTTCCGGCAAGGGCCACAAAGGCCAGAAAGCCCGCTCCGGCGGAACGATCCGGCCCGGCTTTGAGGGTGGTCAGATGCCTTTGCATCGCCGCCTGCCCAAACGCGGATTCAACAACGCCGCGTTCAAGACCGTTTACGGGATCGTTAACCTGGATGATCTGGAAAAGCGTTTCGACGATGGCGCCGCTATCAACGAAAAACTTCTCCGCGGCGCCGGGCTCGTGCGCGGCTCGCTCAGCGGAGTTAAGGTCCTCGGTCGCGGAGAAATCAGCAAGAAGTTCCACCTCGAGGTCGATAGCATCAGCGCGTCCGCCAGAAAGAAGATCGAGGAGGCCGGCGGAACGATCGTGATGACAGGCCGAACTTCTCGGGCCGAGACCTAATCGTCCGACCAGCGAGCAGCTCGGCTTATCAGCGATGATCTCTGCGTTCACGAACATCTTCAAAATTCCTGAATTGCGCCAACGAGTGCTCTTCACGCTGGCGATGATCGTGATCGTTCGAGCAGGCTCCGCAATCACGACCCCGGGAGTGAACGCAGAAATCCTGCGTGAGTGGTTCCGCAATGTCGCGGATGCCCAGTCTGCTGGCGGTGTCGCCTCGCTCTTCAATCTCTTCAGTGGCGGAGCTCTGGCGCACTGTGCGATTTTTTCGCTGGGGATCATGCCCTATATCAGCGCTTCGATCATGATGCAGCTGCTCACCGCAGTGATTCCCCAACTCGGGAAATTAGCCCGCGAGGATGGTGGCCGGCGAAAAATCATGCAGTACACGCGCTATGCCACCATCGCGCTCTGCATCTTCCAAGGCTTCCTGCTCGCCAAATCTTTCGAAAATCCACAGGCGAATCCATTCCTGCCTGGGATCATGGACACGATCAATCGGCTTGGAATGGATCTCGTGCCCGAGCCAGGTTTGGCGTTCCAGCTGATGACGGTCATTACCATGACCGCGGGAACGATGTTTCTCATGTGGTTGGGAGACCAGATTACCGAACGTGGCATTGGCAATGGCGTCTCCCTAATCATCACCGTAGGCATCCTCGCACAACTGCCGGCCGGCCTGATTCAAGCGTGGCGCACGTTCGTTCCGACCGCTCCCGGCGCCCAGGCAAATGTCAGCCCGATCGTCCTGGTCCTGCTGTGTTTGTTTCTCGTGCTGGTTATTGCCGCAGTTATCGCGGTGACCCAGGCGCAGCGTAAGATCAGCATCCAATACGCCAAGCGGGTCGTCGGGCGGAAGGTTTACGGGGGGCAGACGCAGTATATGCCGCTGAAGATCAATTATGCGGGCGTGATGCCTATCATCTTCGCCCAAGCGATCCTGCTCTTCCCGTCGACGATCATCAACATGGCCTTCCCTCAAAACCGAACCGCGCAGGAAATTGCCAACCTGCTCGCCGTCGGCTGGCTTCACTACGTGCTCTACGGGGTGATGATTTTCTTCTTCAGTTATTTTTGGGTTGCCACCCAATTTCAGCCCGTTCAGATCGCCGATGATCTCAAAAAATATGGCGGCTTCATTCCCGGGGTGCGCCCGGGCAAACCTACCGCTGACTTCCTCGATTACACGATGTCGCGCCTGACTTTTGCCGGAGCGATTTTCCTGACGATCATCGCGGTCATGCCTCAGCTTTTGGCGCAGGCGTTAAAGGTCCCCTACATGACGGCGCAGTTTTTCGGGGGCACAGGCGTGCTGATCATTGTGGGCGTGGTGCTCGATACTATGCGCCAGGTCGAGACTCACCTGCTGCAGCGGCATTACGACGGGTTTCTACGCAAAGGAAAGATCCGCGGAGCGCGCGAGCAGCGTCCTCGTCTGAGCTCGGGCCAAGTCCTCGACGACAGCTCGCTCGTCTTTATCTATGCCAGCCTCGGTATTCTGGTAATCGCAGGCGTGACCATCTTCTTTGCCACGCGCCAGTAGGACATGAAGAACCGCATCGTTCTACTCGGTCCTCCAGCGTCTGGAAAAGGCACGCAAGCTGCCCTGCTCTCGGCGACATTCGGAATTCCGGCGGCTTCGACCGGTGCAATCCTGCGCGAAGAAAAGGCGCGCGGAAGCGCGATCGGCGCCGAAGCCGAACGTTGGACGCACGAGGGAAAGCTTTTCCCCGACGAGCTTGCGCTCCGGGTCGTCTGGAAATGGCTCGACAATCGTCGACGCTTCATCCTCGACGGATTTCCCCGAACGCTGGGCCAGGCCCAATCCTTCGACGATGGGCTCGAGGAGCGAAGTCTGCCGCTCGATGTCGTCTATTTTCTCAATTTGTCCGACGAGCTGGCCCGTGAACGGATGACGAGCCGCCTGACGTGTTTGCAATGTGGATCAGTCTTCAACGAGAAGTTTCATGACGTTGCCATCGACACGCCGTGTCCACGATGCGGCGGCGAGCTGGCGCGGCGCGATGATGACACCGATAACGCCCTCGATCGCCGGCTCGCGCAGTTTCGGGAGCATACATTGCCGGTGGCCCACCACTATCGCGAGAAAGGTTTGCTCAAGGAAGTGGATGCCACCGACGGACGCGATGCTGTGTTCACCCGACTCTATGTCGATTTTCATCAAGAGGTGCTCGTATGATTCCGATTAAACGCGGGTCCGAAATCGACAAGATGCGGCGGGCAGGAGAGACCGCTGCGGAGATCCTCAACCGTCTCGCCGATCTCGCCGCACCGGGTATTTCCACTGGCGAAATTGACCGCGCGGCCGCCGGTTTCATGCAGGAGGCTGGCGTGCAAAGCGCCTTCCTCGGTTATAAAAAATTCCCGGGTCACATCTGCATTTCCATCAACGAAGAGGTCGTCCATGGCATCGGAGGACCACGCAAGATCAGCTACGGCGACGTGGTAAAGATGGATGTCGGCATCGTCCGCGACGGATGGATCGGCGACACGGCGATGAGCGTGCCCGTCGGAATCATCGATCCCGAAACCGAACGGCTCCTCACCTTAACCGAACAGATCCTCGATGGTGCCGTCCAGCGTGTCCAGCCCGGGACCCGCCTCGGCGATATCAGCGCATTTATCGAAGAGCAGGCGACCCGGCACGGTTATTCAGTTGTCCGCGAGTTCGTGGGTCACGGGGTGGGACGGCATCTCCACGAGGAACCGCAGATCCCCAACTTCGGCAAACGCGGCACAGGTCCAATCCTCCGACCGGGGATGACCTTGGCAATCGAGCCCATGATTAACATGGGAAAAGCGAAGATCCGCATCCTCGATGACAAATGGACAGTCGTCACCGCCGACGGACTGCCCTCGGCCCACTTTGAACACACCGTGCTCGTTACCGACGGAGCCCCCGAAATATTGACATGGCCAAGAAAGACGCTATTGAAGTAGAGGGGAAAGTCGTTGAACTGCTGCCAAATACCATGTTCCGGGTGGATCTGGCGAACGGGCATCGCATTCTGGCGCACATCTCCGGGAAAATGCGGCTGCACTTCATCCGCATTCTGCCCGGTGACAAGGTGATGGTGGAAATGTCCCCGTACGACCTCACCAAAGGCCGAATCACTTTCCGCCACAAGGAGACGCCCAAACCCGAAATCGTCAAATGAAAGTCCGAGCTTCCGTAAAGCGCCTCTGCGAGAACTGCAAGATCGTGCGACGCAAGAATGTGGTCCGCGTCATCTGCACCAACCCACGACATAAACAAAAACAGGGCTGAACGCCTTGGCGATAACCGAAAATCTCACCTCGAAAACATCATGCCACGCCTTCTTGGAGTAGAAATTCCCGGTGACAAGCGCATCGAAGCTTCGCTCCCCTACATCTACGGTATCGGTCCGAGCAATACACGACGTATTCTGGAGGTCGCCAACATCGACCCGAACATCCGTGCGAAAGAACTGTCGCCCGAGCAGTTGAATGCCATCATTCACGCAATCAATTCGCTGAAGATTGTCATCGAAGGCGATCTTCGCCGCGAACTCCAAAGCAATCTGAAGCGTCTCCAGGCCATCAATTGCTATCGCGGAATCCGCCACCGGCGCGGATTGCCAGTCCGCGGCCAACGCACCTCTACCAATGCGCGCACGCGCAAAGGTCCACGCAAGACCGTCGGCGTGCAACGCAATCCCGACGCCAAGGCCGGCAAAGTTTAATCCATTATGGCTGACGAAACTCACAATAATCCCGCTGCTTCCCAAGGCGGCTCCGGCCGCTCCGGCGGCGAAAGAAAATCCAAAGCGCCGGCACCAAAGAAAAAGGATTCCGAAGCCGCCGCGCCCGCCCCGGCTCCTGCCGTGCCCACTGCCGGCACGGAAGCTCCCAAGGAAGCTAGACTCGCCACGGGCTCTCGGAAGCCTCTTAAGAAGGACGAGAAGAAGGAAGGGACTTCGG
>DATLIT010000532.1:0-4657 GCA_035539295.1 Terrimicrobiaceae bacterium
CTGAGCGAAGCCGACCTGCGCAAACTTCGTCATGCAGTAAACGGCTTCTCCGCCGAAGCCGTATATTCCTGCCATCGAAGAAATCATCAAAATTGTCCCGGACCCTTGCGTCAACATTAGTGGCACTGCGTGGCGCGTAAAGAGAAACGTTGACCGGACGTTCGTGTCCATCATCTCATCGTAATCCTCGGCACTCGTATCAATGAGGTTCTTATAGTTGCCGACGCCGGTGTTGTTGATGAGGATGTCAAGTCGTCCCCATTTGTCCTTGGCCGCCGCGCAGGATTGGCGGGCTGTTTCTTCCTCCCGGGCGTCACCTGTAACGATGGCGGTTTCGACGCCGGTGCCGGCTGATTCGTTGGCGAGAGCGTCCAATCGGTCGCGCCGACGCGCCGTGAGCACGAGATTAGCCCCTTCTTGCGCGAGCGCACGCGCGCACGCTTGTCCGATGCCCGCGCTTGCTCCTGTGATTAGTGCGACCTTGCCGGTGAATCTTCTTTTCGTTTCGTTCATCTGGTGAAATGGGGATGGGTTCGTAGAGGGCGAGCTGTTCAGGTCTTCCATGCGCACTCGGTCGCACCGTCCGAAATGGGGCGAAGAGGTTTGGTCCCGAGATCGGGGGCGTCTCGATTGCTCGCCCGAGGGTCTCAGGCGCTGTTGCGAAGTCAACGCCGAAAACCCTGATTTATGTCCCGGTCACATGATCGGGAGGTTGTCCAGGCTTTACCACCTCCTTGGTTCGCAGTAGCGTAGCTCAACTCCCTTTTTTGCCATGAAAGCGCTTGTTCTTGAAGAAAAACACAAACTGTCACTTCGCGACTTTTCCTTGGACGAACCTCTCGGACCTCACGACGTTCGCATCGCCCTTCGTGCGGTGGGGGTTTGCGGAAGCGACGTGCACTATTACCAGCACGGCGCTATCGGCCCATTCGTGGTTCGAGAGCCGATGATCCTTGGTCACGAGGCGGCCGGCGTGGTGGTGGAGACCGGATCAAGCGTCACCACTTTAAAGTCCGGAGATCGGGTTTGCATGGAGCCGGGAATACCGGATTCCAACAACCAAGCCACGCGACTCGGCTTTTACAACCTTGATCCATCTGTGCGTTTTTGGGCGACTCCGCCGGTGCATGGAGTGCTTCGCCCAACGGTTGTGCACCCTGCCGCGTTCACCTTCAAGTTGCCTGATAATGTCTCTTTTGCCGAGGGGGCGATGGTGGAGCCACTTGCGGTTGGTATGCACGGCGTAAATAAAGCACGCGTTCGGGCAGGCGATGTTGCTGTGGTCGTTGGCGCAGGTCCCATCGGGATGGTGACCGCTCTTGCGGCCATGGCCGGCGGTTGCAGCAAGGTATTTATCACCGACGTCCAACCGCAGAAGCTGGAACTTGCCGGAAAGTATCCGGGCATCACGCCGGTGAATGTCCGAGAGCAGGACGTCGTCAAGGTTGTAAAGGAAGCGACCGAAGACTGGGGAGCTGACATCGTCTTCGAGGCCAGCGGGAATGCGCGCGCGATTCAGGGTGTCTTCGATCCGCTTTGCGCTAGCGGCTGTGTAGTTTTCATTGGCATGCCTATCGAACCTGTCGCGCTCAACATCGTCGCTGCCCAAGTGAAAGAGGCGCGGATTGAAAACGTATTCCGGTATGCGCACGTTTTTCCGCGTGCCTTGGCGCTGATGGGCGCGGGCAAGATTGACGTCAAGCCGCTGATCACAGATCGATTTGGCTTCGACGAGTCGATCGAAGCCTTTGATTTTGCCTCAAACATGCCTCCCGAGAGCGTAAAGGTGCAGATCGAGATGCCAGCGGCGTGAGGGCAACTGGCGCTGCGAATGCGCCGATGAGCGGAATCTAAGTGTCTTCCGAATCGCGTTTGCCGAACACCTCGAGCGCCAACGGGATGGTGGTGATAAGACCAATGACGAGAAGCGTCCAACCCACCGCCTGCCGTTGTTCGCGGCTCAGCCTCTCACTCAACAAAAGCCCGACACCTGCGCCGAGGGCGGCGCGGGTTCCCGCCAGGAGCCCAATCTCGGGCAAAGTCAATGTGACCGTCTTCATGGTGAAACAATATACAAGAGATTACGCATCGACGCACGGCCCATCCGAGCGGGTCGCAATTCAACTAAGATCCGAGCGCCGCCTCGCGGCTTGCACAAACTTCATTTGAAAAGAAAAGTCGCTAAAGAAAAGAGGGCAACAAAATCGACCCATAGCATCTGCCCCGGTTTGAAATATGTTCCTCTCAATGACGAGCTTTCTGCGTACATTGGCGCGCATCGAAGCAGAGCTTCTGATCCTGTCCTCGATGATTTGCGCGCCGAGACGGAGAAACTCGGCTCGATCAGCGGGATGCTCGTCAGCCGCGAACAAGGCTCTTTCCTGACGCTTCTGACAACGGTCCTCGGGGTGCGCTCCGCCGTGGAAGTCGGCACCTTCACCGGTTACAGCGCTATCTGCATCGCTCGAGGCCTTCCCGCCGGCGGACGCCTCATTTGCATTGATATCAATGAAGAATGGGCCACCATTGCGCGCCGATACTGGAAGCTCGCCGGCGTGGACGCGAAAATAGACTTACGCCTTCGGGGTGGACAAACAGAGCTCGAGGCGCTTGCCACCGGCACCCAATTCGATTTTGCCTTCATCGATGCTGACAAACCCGGCTATGACCTTTATTACGAGCTCCTCCTGCCGCACCTCCGAACCAATGGCTTGTTCGTCTTTGACAACATGCTCCAACATGGCCGCGTTGTCGATCCCAAGGATCAATCGGCACAAGCTATCGATCGCCTTAATAAAAAGCTTAGTGGCGACCCGCGCGTCGACTGCGTTCTCCTGCCGATCGCGGACGGTCTGATGCTGTGTCGAAAATTTTGAGCCGCCGCGGCTTCAATCCACGGAATTTCCCCAATCTTCAAATCCTCTTGCCCAGTGCGGGCGCCCCGCGGCGATGCCGTAGGTCATGACGCTCTCTTTCAACTCACCTGTGTCCACATCAAAAAGCTCGATGGCGGCAGGTCCGTATGGGTCCGATCGAGACTTGATGGCGATCGCCGTGTCGTTTTGCACAAGCTTCCACTTCTCCACGTTGCGGAGCTTCGGACGGACGACGGAAATAACCTCGCCATTGCGAAGCAGCTGAAATCCATCCCTCTGCAGCCGCACTTGAACTACACCAGGAGGGCGCGGCGGCGGGGGAGTCATGCAGCCTGAGAGCAAAAGAAAAGTCACCAGGCAGGCCAGCGGTCGGAAAAGCGTGCGAATCATGCTGACCGAAGTCTAAAATGAAAATTCGCCTTTGTACAGAAAACAATTTTCGCGAGAGCCCGCCTACAGAGGTGCTGACTGGCGGGTCGCCAAACCACGATTCGCCGCCGCCCCTTATCCGCGGTACTTACTCGGGTGGTCAGCTTCTCTTGAAATTGAACGGAGGGCCTCGAGGAATGTCTCGAGCGTATGGTTTTTTCTTCCGCGGCGCACAAGATACCCGAGATGCAACGAAGGGGCCGCCGGTGACAATGTGACAAACTTGACCCGACCCCCGGCGACCCGCATGAGCGTGGTGGGAGCAAAGCCGATTCCCTGGCCTGATTCCACCGCAGCAATCAGACTGACCGCTCCGTCCACCGCCGTTGCGAGGCGCGGTTTGACTCCGGCGCGCTTAGCGAACGTCTGATGTTGCCTTGGGATGACTAGTCACGTGCTCACGGAACCGTTGTCATTTGCCTTTAGGATGGTTGAGTGTTCAGCCATCCCCGGACGGTCTCCAAGGTATTTTCCGTCAGTTGGTGAGCGGCATTTTCAAAGTGCAAGGAAACGGTCGCACCAGCGCTGGTGAGCAGGGCTTCCAAACGACGTGCATTCTCCTCGGGCACGATCGGATCATATCGCCCGGATAGCATGAGGACGGAGATTCCATTCAGTTTCGGCAAAACCTCGGGGGTCAGCGGAACCATGGCGCGCAGCAGAGCGGCTCCGGTGAGCACGCCCGGGCGCAACAGGAGCAAGCTGGCGGCGATGTTCGCGCCGTTGGAATAGCCAACCGCATAAATCCTGCCGGAATCCAGCGAATAGCTCGTCACCGTCTCGGCAATAAAGTCGGCCAACTCGTTGCTGCGATGAATGAGATCTTCCTCGTCAAAAACTCCCTCGGCGAGACGACGGAAAAAGCGTGGAAGACCGTTCTCGAGAATCTTGCCCCGCGGACTAAGAAGAGAGGCTTCCGGATCCAGGCTGCGCCCGAGTGAGACCAAGTCGTGTTCGTTGCCACCTGTTCCGTGCAGCAGGAGCAGAGTTCGACGCGACTTTCCGGGAATGAAGACGTGATGAAAAGTGCTTGGCGGTTTTGCGTTCATCGGTCCACTGCTCTTCAAAGGTTCATCGCAGAGCGGGGCGTTTACATTACGCCGCGTCAAGTTAGGGTAAACTCAGGAACTTTCGACGCAATTTCAAAGAAACTGCGATCAAGCTGAGACGACGACCCGTCGGCGGTAGCAGGCCGCCTCGGCGCCTCCTCGTTGCCGCTTAGGACCCACGCACCGCAGCAAGCTCAACTCCTGCACCACTATTTAGAGCGCCCCCCCGACCTTCCTCCTCCCTTATTCGCTCGACTTTCGTGTTGGAGACGCCCGGGTGCTGCCAGGGCCAGTGACCCTCAA
>DATLIT010000533.1:0-4495 GCA_035539295.1 Terrimicrobiaceae bacterium
TTAATCATGCAGTCATGAGTGCGATGCGGTTTGGTCGCGGGCTCCCCACGCATCGCCCGCGAGCACAGGACATTCACTAACTCGTCCGCAGGGAAACGACAAAGGACGCGACGCCCGCAACGATGGCCACGAGGCCAACAATTCGCGCGACGACTGCAGGTTGCCGGAGAAGCTTTTCGGCAGCAACGATCATCGCGACGACCATCATCACGAGCGGATTCATAATTCCTAAAGCGATTTGGATCATCATCGGCGCCGCGCAGCAGAGACAACATGCTAAACCTTGTTTGCAGCCGAGTTGAAAACTACTTTCGTGTTTCAGGCATGAAATTCCGCATCCGAGCGGTGACCGACAGCGCAGCAAGTGGGTCATTTTCCAGCGTGTAAATTGCATGGTTCCGGCAGCGATCAACGATGCGCCCACCAGCCAGGGAACGGCACGACTAAAGAGTTCCGACCGGATCGCAACGGCCGCAAACGTGGTTCCAAGCGAATAAATGCCAACACCGGCTGCGAGCCAAATGGCGAAGTATCCGGACGCTACGCAACCAAGAGAGGCCCACTGGCGCCTTACTCTTAGAAAGGTCGGGAGTGCGGAGGGCAGCATCATGGCCACCATCATCGCCACCCACATGCACAGGAAGCTTGTCGCCGACCCGAACCAGGTCTGGCCGTCCATTGGCATCCACATCATTGACATCGTCCAACCGCCAAGCATTTCCATTTCGGAGCACATCGAGGCGCAGAAATAAGCTGTTGCTGCCACGCTCGCGCCGAACGCGAGAACGCAAATCGTGATAAATTCAACGGGCATCGGCAGTTTGTCGCAGCCGCCTGAATTTTTGTCCTGAAACTTCTTCGCTGGAAATCTGCCGGGCTGGGCAAGCGTATCAGCAGCCATTTGCACCTTGTATATATTCGTCATGCTAACGCACCCAGTCCTGCGGGGCTTTGGGAGTTTCGTCCCGGCCTTTCGCAGTTAGGTCGAGGAAATTGTCGGTGGTATTCATCAGGTCAATCCCGCGTTCGTATGACGAGTAGGTGTGGTGGATGTCGCCGTTATTATCGCGGTAAAAGGCGCTCACGCCTTCCTTTTCGTCAATTTGGGCTTTGTCCTTGCCGTAGTTGGAGGGGAGCACTCCGCTCTTGATCTGCTCAGGTGTAAACGACACGTGAAAATCAAAATTGAAATCGCGGTTGAACGAGGAAACTCAGCGGAACTTCCATCCCATACGCTTCTTGAACGGCTCAATTTCCGTCCAGGGGGCGCGGGAAACGACCGCCAAAGCCGTATCGCGCTGTCCAAGGTGAATGTTCACGCTGTCGAAGTGGTCGGCCCAAAAGGAGCAATGTTCGCACCCTTGCTGCCAGTCCGGCCCGAACATGAAATGATAGATAATGAGCTGGCTCTTGCCGCAGAACAAATCCGCGAGCGTCATCTTGCCCGTCGGCCCGTCGAACACGTATTCCTTTTCGACTTTGACCCATGGCAGTTTGCGACGTTGAAGGTTCAGTTCGTCGCGTAGTTTCGAGAAATTCTTTTCTTCCAGCAGAAGTTTCTTGCGGGCGACCAGCCATTCGCTTTGCGAAACCACCTTCCGATTTTCGATGCCGCGGACGGTATTGATTTTCGGCATAATTTTCTCCACTGCTTCACTCGCTCTCGTACTCATCGTGGCGACGGAACCAAGTGGGGCCCCGGAGATCACCCATTCCTCGCACCACTGTCTCGTTGCGCCCAAGCGGCGCGCGATCGAGCCATTGATACATGCCCCAGAGCGGATCCAGCCCGCGCGTGTACGCCGAGTAGGTGTGGTAAACGACTCCGTCCTCGAGTGCGAACACGCTCATGCCAGGCGCTTCCCGCGTAACCGTCGCCGCGTCCGTGCCAAAGACGGCAAGAGTCTGTTCGTCAGTGAGCTCGCTGCGGGTATCCATCGCGTGGAAGTTGTACTCGACGGTTCCCGACCGCTGTTGCGCCTCGGTGAATGCCACCCCGAAGTCATAGTTAAAGTCGCCGCCGAATGACGACGCCCACGGGAAGCCCCAGCCCATCCGCCGCTTGTACGCCTGCAGCTTCTCGAGCGGCGCCCGCGAGATCGCCCAGAGCATCACGTCGTGGTTGGCCAGGTGCACGACGATGCCGTTGAAGCCGTCCGCGATCGCCGAGCACGAAGGACAGCCGGCTTTGTAGTCGGGCCCGAACATGAAGTGGTAAATAAGGAGCTGCGAGCGACCGCGGAAGAGGTCGGCCAGCGAGGCGTTCCCCTCGTCGATCTCGAATTGGTATTCCTTGTCGATCCGAACCCATGGCAATTCCTGACGCCGCCGCGCCACCTCGTCACTGCGCCGGGTCAGCTCCTTCTCCGACTCAAGCAGCGCGAGCCGCGCTGCCACCCATTCCTTACGTGTGCCGCTCGTATGTGTTGTCATCGTTCTCTTCTCTTCGGAGTCCTTTGTCGTCTGCTCAGTTTTCCGCATACCACGTCCTTTCTTGTGGCCTGAGATAGATTAGCACCGCGTGGCGAACCGTGGGAGTTACAACTATGGCGGGATTCCGATGGACTCGCTGATCGCCACCGCAACGCTCTGCGCGATGAACACGCCGGCTCTCGAAAAAAGGGGTCAGCCATTTAATGTTGCGTTTTCTTAACCACGCTTCGACCTCCGTCCCGCAGGGCGTGGTCGGTGACGAGAGATTGCCGGGCTTCGCCCGCCGGGCGCTAACTCCCGCGCGAAGGCACGACTCGGCCGACGTTTGCCAAGGCGAGATCGCACTCTTGGCAGCCGGAGCGGTGAAGGATAGAATCATTTTGATGAGCATCCGCATCGCCACTTCCCAGATGGCAGCGTCATTCGCCGCACTGATCTTTTTCACCTCCGCGCTCTTAGCGCAGGATTGGGCAAAGGAGAGGCTCGAGAGATCGTCCCGCCACGGTGAGTGGGTCGAGGTGAAGCACGGCGACCGCAACGTGCGGTGTTTTCTCGTCTTCCCCGAGGTGAAGGAGAAAGCCGCCGCCGTTCTTGTTGTGCACGAGATTTTCGGGCTCACCGAATGGGTACGGAGCGTCGCCGACCAACTTGCGGAAGCCGGTTACATCGCCATCGCGCCCGACCTGCTCAGCGGCCAGACCTACTCCGGTGTTGATGAAGCGCGCAAAGCTATCTCGGAACTTTCCGATCCCCAAGTGATGGCCGACCTTGACGCCGTGGCGGCATACGTCGCCGAGTTGCCGGCGTCTAACGGCAAGGTCACCGCCGCCGGGTTCTGCTGGGGCGGAGGCACCGTCTTCAAATTTGCCAATCACAACCGCGAACTGAAAGCGACCTATGTTTTTTACGGGCGCGGGCCCACCGATCGCGCCGAGGCGGAGAATATTCAGGGACCGGTATACGGCTTTTATGCAGAGAATGACGCACGGGTGAATGAGACCCTGCCCCAGACAAGCGAGGCAATGAGAGCCGCGGGCAAAATCTTCGAGTCTCAGATTTATCCCGGCGCAGGCCACGGGTTCATGAGAGCGGGCGAGGCGCCTGATGCCTCCGAGGCAAATCGTGAAGCGCGCGACGCTTCGTGGTCACGTTGGAAATCGCTCCTGAAGCAACTCTGAGCCGCTGCCGGCGAGACGCACGGCCAAGGCGCGATTGCCGAGGAGACGTCTGAGATCGATCTGTCAGGCAGTTCATCAGCGCGTTTCGTTGCACACGTCGATTTAAGATTCGTCGAACCCGGACGGTTTCGGCATAAGGTTTCCCTAAGATTCTCCTGCGTTCTATTCAGGATACTTTCCAAACTTTGGCAACGTGGGATTCATTTGATGCCAGGGGTGCGCGTCTGATGTCCACACATCGACTTGCGGGTTGAACCAACTCGGATCATCCATACTCGCAGCTCTGATCGCGGCAAATTGAGGAACCGAGTCGGACTTGGCGACGATCGGCGAGCCGCAGTCGGGGCAAAAGCCTCGATGCGTCTTGCCGCCTGCCTGACTGGGTGAGTCATGGAAACGCAGCGACCCGTGTAGGAGCCTGAAAGCCCCCGTCGGCACGATGACGAAAGACGAAAACGGACCACCGCTGGATCGTTGGCAATCTCGACAGTGGCAGTGGAGCATCATCGCTGGTTCTGCTGTCGATTCGTAGCGGATCGCGCCGCAAGCGCATCCGCCTGAGAAGGGTGTGGTTATCGTCGTCATGTAGTGTTTATGGCTTGGTTGATTATTTTCCTTCGCTAACGCTCGCGCCTTGAGAGCCGCCACAGTCGCATCGCAGATCATTGCACACGCCGCGGAAATCAATGCATTTGACTTTGGCGGGGCCTAACGTTCTCCGCCAGGAGCGCTGTCGTATTCGTCGTGGCGTCGCCACCAGACGCCGAGGCCCGGCTCGTTGCGTCCCTTCGGGGCGCGGTCGAGCCACTGGTACATGCCCCAGAGGGTGTCCAGTCCACGCGCATAGGTGGAATAGGTGTGGTAGACAACGTCATCCTCGAGTG
>DATLIT010000534.1:0-4811 GCA_035539295.1 Terrimicrobiaceae bacterium
CTCCATTACACCCCGACTTACTCTTCCTGGCTCAATCAGGTCGAAATCTGGTTCTCCAAAATTCAGCGCGATCTGCTCACCCGCGGCATCTTTACTTCCAGAGCTGACCTCGCTCGCAAAATCACCCGCTATATCATGGGCCACAACAAAACTGCCAAACCCTTCAAGTGGACCTATCGGAACACCGACCGTCGTATTCGTTAAGACCATCAGCTTTATGCGCTACACTGCACTATGTAACGGAACTTACAAAGAATAAGCAGGTCAGCCCGGAAACATTTTCCCGAATGGCGCGACACTATTCCGAACGCGAGATCTGCGAGATCGTCCGGCTGGTGGCCCGCGAGCACCTTTACAACATGACCAACATCGGCCTGAATATCCATTCGGACATGCTCTGCGACATCACAAAGAGAGCTCGCAGCAGCGCTGTATGAAGAGTTTCAGAGTGAAGTCGATTGGAGCGATTCGATCCAAACTTTTAGGCGTAAGAACGGGCGTCTTTGTTTTGCCAACGAAGGTCCTGAATTGCATCCACGCCTCTAGATCGGTAGAGTCAAGGAGACGAAGACTGCGGCTCCTCAGAGCGCGCGAATACTCCAAGCACGCGGAAATCGTCGACAAGAACGGGGAAGAACTAAGCGAGTTGAGCGAGGGGACTGGTTGCGGGTGCTGGCGGACGCGAGACTTGAGAGATACTGTGACGTGACGAGCAACACGCTATGAATGCGAAGATACCTGATACTATGCGAGCTGCGGCGATCGACCGATTCGGCGACGCAGAAAGAATCACTTTACAAACGCTGCCTGTCCCAAAGGCTGGGCCGGATGAGATTGTTATCCGCGTCGAAACGGCTGGCGTGGCGGTCTGGGACACTCTCGAGCGAGAGGGAGGTTTTGCGGAAATGTTCGGCCTCAAGCCGGTCTTCCCTTACGTGCTTGGCACCGACGGCGCGGGGACAGTCGCCGCGCTGGGCGAACAGGTTACCCGATTCCATGAAGGTGACCGCGTTTGTGCCAGTGTGCTCGTAAACCCGAAAGGCGGCTTCTATGCCGAATATGCGGTTGCGAACAGTGATAACGCGATGCACGTCCCAGACAAGCTCACGAACGAACAGGCGGGTGTCATGTTGAGCGACGCACTGACTGGACTACAGGGTCTCGACGACGTGCTGGCGCTGAAGCGCGACGAGACGATTATGATTTTCGGCGCGGGCGGGGGCATTGGCCACCTTGCGGTCCAGCTTGCCAAACGGATGGGTGCCCGCGTCTTTGCGGTCGCCTCCGGTGACGATGGCGTGGCGCTCGCGCAGCGCTTGGGAGCCGACGCAGTCGTCAATGGACGAACTTCGGATGTGACCGCGGCCGCTCGTGACTTCGCGTCCGGGGGTCTCGATGCCGCGCTTCTTACCGCTGGCGGCGATGCAGCGGACCGCGCGTTGGCATCCGTGCGTGCTGGCGGCCGGGCTGCTTTTCCAAGCGGTGTGATGCCAGAGCCAAAGATCCCCTCCGAGGTGCGGCAAGGCACTTACAACGCGACAATCAACCGCGAAGCAATCGAGAAGCTCAAGCACCTGATTGAAGCCGGACCCTTCGAAGTGCATGTGGCTCGCACTTTTCCGCTCGGGAATGCGGCTGAAGCCCATCGCACCCTGTCTCAGCACTACCTGGGCAAGCTCGCCCTGCGGGTCTCTGCGTAGCTCGAGCTGCCAAGATTCCGGAGGCCAGACCTGGAGAGCCAATCCAAGTTTTCTTCGAAGCGCGTTCAAGCCGGGCGATTCCGATGCGGTGATCGCGCCCTGTGAGCCGAACGCAATGATGGGTCGCATCTCCCCCGAAAGTTGTGCAGCCCCTCGCTTGGCGACGCGCAATCATAAAGCGAAGCATCGTCCAATTGAGGAAAGTCAACGTCTGCTGTCCTGCAAGTGCTGCCTTATTCGTTGCCTTACTGAGTAAAACAACGGCTGATCGCACAGACGCGGCGATTGGCGCTAAACAAAGGCAAACATGAGCACAACCGCATCGATGTTTAACCCGAAAGGTTTGCTCCGACACCATCACGTCTTACCGAGGGAGGAATCGGTCGCGTTCCGGATCGACCTGCTTGCTAAAGAGAAGCAGCTCACGCGATTGCGCGATAGATCGCTATTGAGCGCCATGCTCTGCCTGACGTTTCCGAGATGAAATGAACAGAAGACGTTTCTTGCAGGCAGTGGCAGCAGCGCTTCCGTTTCTGCCAGCGATTTGTTCGTATTTGCTTGGCTCGAAGCGGGCCTTGGGGACAACTCATTCGATGTCGCGTGTCCGCCCGGGTGACTCGGCGTGGCCGTCTGCGGCGAGCTGGGATCGGTTCGGAAAGGAAGTCGGCGACCGGCTCGTGAAGGTGCAGTCCCCGCTCACCGCGTGCCTGGAAGCGCCATCGAGCGCAGATTGCGCGCGTGTCCTCAACGCAGTGAAAAACCCCTACTATCTTGGCGACGAGGTCGGGCTGACGCAATCCCTTGGCTGGGTCGGCGCGTGGACCTCGCGGCCGAGCGCGTATGCGGTGATGGCCGAGGCCACAGAGGATGTTGTGGCGGCTGTCAACTTCGCCCGGCAGAACAACCTCCGACTCGTCGTGAAGGGTGGTGGCCATAGCTATCAGGGGACGTCGAACACGGCCGACTCATTGTCTGGACGCGAAGGATGGATGCGGTGACCCTACACGATGCGTTCATCGGTCTCGGGTGCGAGGGACAGCATTCGCCGAAACAAGCGGTGACAGTCGAAGCAGGAGTGATCTGGGGACAGGTGTATGACGCCGTCACAACGAAGGGAGGCCGCTACGTCCAGGGCGGCGGATGCCTGACCGTAGGTGTTGCCGGCTTGATCCAGAGCGGCGGGTTCGGAAGTTTCTCGAAGGCGTACGGAATGGCTGCGACGAGCTTGCTTGAAGCCGAGATTGTCACTGCCAACGGGGCAGTGAGGATCGCCAACGCGTGCACAAATCCGGACCTATTCTGGGGCATAAAGGGCGGCGGTGGTGGAAGCCTCGGGGTCGTGACCCGTCTCACCTTACAGACGCATACTCTGCCCGAGTTTTTTGGCGCGGTCTTCACGACAATTAAAGCGACATCAGACGCTGCCTTTCGCCGCTTGATTGATCAGGCTATCAGCTTCTACAGCGAGAAGCTGCTCAATCCGCATTGGGGCGAGCAGATCGGGTTTCGTCCTGGCAACGTGCTGACGATAGCCATGTTCTTTCAAGGGCTTGACCAACAGCAGGCGGAGGTGATCTGGCGTCCGTTCTTCGACTGGCTCGTCGCTTACCCCGAAGACTTCAGCGTCGTGGAGCCACCGAGAATCTTTGCGGCCCCGGCTCGGCATTTCTGGGATCCAAAATTTCTCAAAGAGCTTCCCGGAATCGTCCTTGCCGATGACCGGCCGGATGCCTCCGAAGCCAACATATTTTGGGCAAGCAATCTAGAGGAAGCGGGGCAGGTCTTACACGCATATCAATCGGCTTGGCTTCCAGCCTCGCTCTTACAAACGGACGAGAGGAAGAATCTCGGCGATGCGCTTTTCGCGGCGACTCAACATTGGGGTGTGACACTGCATTTCAATAAAGGCTTAGCGGGTGCGTCTGCCGAGGCGATTGAGTCCGCTCGGAACACCGCGATGAACCCGGCGGTCCTGGACGCTTTCGCGCTGATCATCTGTGCGGCCAAGGAGCCGCCGGCCTATCCCGGCATTGCCGGGCACGAACCCAATCTGCCGGCGGCTCACAGGCATGCAGAGGCTGTCAACAAGGCGATGAATGAGGTGCGCAAGCTGCTCCGGAGTGTCGGCTCATACCTCGCCGAAAGCGATTTCTTTGACGAACCATGGCAGCGATCCTTTTGGGGGCCGAACTACGCAAAGCTGCTCGCAGTTAAGGACAAATACGACCCCGAGGGACTCTTCTTCGTGCATCACGGAGTAGGCAGTGAACGCTGGAGCGTCGACGGGTTCACGAAATTGCCCTAACGCGGATCTCCCAGCGCAATGTTTCGTTCGCTTTCTACTTACCAACTCGCGATTGCCGCTTGAGAAGCGAGCACCCGGTCCGTGCATCGCTCGGCCAGTGGTCGCACCTCGACGACGCAACCGTATCCGAGACCGGGGCACTTCTGGGCGATAGCAACGGCTTCGTCCTCGTCCGCCACCTGAAGGTGGAAATATCCACCGATCGCTTCCTTCGATTCAGCGAACGGACCGTCGATCACGATGTGACCACGCTTGCCGGTGACCAACTTGCCCATATCGCGCAAGGGATGACCGCCCTTGCACTTGCCTTCCTGAACAAGGCCCTCAAACCAATTCATCCATTCGGACGTGACCTTTTGAACCTCTGCGTCGGAGAGCTGTTTCAGCCAGGCATTCCCGCGGAAGAGCAGCAGGTAGTCCTCTTGATGTTGCGTGTTCATGGTTCACTCTCGTGGCTCGCCCCTCCCGAGTCCATCAGGAAAAACGATGCCGCCAAATCTCTGAAATGAAAAGGTGACGAGTCTCCTATGCTTTGAGGAGAAATACGGAACGAATAAGTTGCCACATAAACCTGTTAATCAGGTGATTATACCGAAATTTACTCTCCATATGGAATAAACAGGATCCGATTCCTCGAACCGATTCTCGAGAGCATCCGCTACAAGAGTGCCCAAGACCCCCGGAGAAGAAGCAACCGAAAACACTATCAGCGTCCGATTTTGAGAAGAGCGAAAGGGCCTCGCTTTAGGAAGGCGACTTAAACAGGGGAGCGCGAAGCTCGCCGATCGCTCTCAAGTACTCGGGAT
>DATLIT010000535.1:0-2285 GCA_035539295.1 Terrimicrobiaceae bacterium
CGCTAAAACACCGCCCCAAGCCGTCAATAAAGAAGCCCTCCTGGATGGCGGGGCACCGCCGTGGAGGTGATTGCGCCAACCGGCTCCCCGTCGACAGGCCCTTGGCACAATGGCCTCTACAACTCCGTCGAACGCCTTGCCAGAGACTCCGGCGGCGATCATTTCGGGAATTCGTTTTTGCCGTAAGCAGCGATGCACTTCTTCAAAAACACGATCGTTGCCGCGCACAAGCTGCGCGTTCAGGCAGCAAATCTTCGACGCTGCCTTCGGGCCGATTTGTTCCAGCATATCATCGATCCCGTTGCGGAAAGATGCCGTCCCTCTGGGCTGACCGACTTCGTAAAGTCCCGGCTGGTTCGTTCGAATTCGCCCGCTGGGAAGGTGCAGCAGCGGCCGTCTGCGCGACCCTCGATCTTCGTTTCCTACGCTACCGATGATGGACTGAAGGGGAGTCATCGCTACTGTGGCGGTGAAAAACTCCTGAATAACCTCGTGTTATTGCTACGCCGCCACGGTTACGACGCCTACATGGTGAGTCTGGACGGCCTTCACTCGGGCTGGCTGGTGGAGCATGCGCCATTTCTCTCTCTCGAGCAATTCACGCACCGCGCCGCAAACGCGCACTCCGTGCGATACGTCACATCCTG
Source organism: Terrimicrobiaceae bacterium (assembly GCA_035539295.1). Lineage (GTDB taxonomy): Bacteria > Verrucomicrobiota > Verrucomicrobiia > Chthoniobacterales > Terrimicrobiaceae > DASTFP01. The sequence continues at coordinate 648 of DATLIT010000535.1, forward strand.
GATCCTGGCGGAGGCTTTCCTTGAGCGCTGCCCGAAGTTCTACTTTTGGGATCAGGAACTGGCCACGACGACGCGTAGCCAGTTTCCGAGACTAGCCCGCATGATCCGCGAACAACGCATCGTTGCGACAGCGGGATTGAACCGCTCGATCCAGGCCTGGCATATGGCAGTTTTTGAGCGCAAAGCCTCCCTTCTGAGAACGCTGGTGGACGAGCAGCATTGGAAACCGGACGAACAGCGCCGCCTTGCATATCGAGTCGGCTATATGAACGAAGGTCCGTTGACCGGCGCGTTCATCGACACAATCAAACGCTTTACCGCTGAGCGGGGCCTGAAGCTCGAGTTTTTCCGACTCGAAGGAATCGAACCCGAAATCATTCGCGGGATGCAAACGTGCTCGGTCTTTCTGGCGCTAAACGTCGGAAAGAGCCCGCTGTGGGGTGAAGGCGGTCCGATGACACCTCATGAGGCCCTGGCCTGCGGCACGGTGCCAATCTGCTTTGATATGAACGGCCCGTGGGAACTGATTCAGCAGGACTACAATGGCGTGGTCCTGCCGAAAATTAGACCGGATCTCATGGCCCGTGAGTTGGTCAATCTCTACGGTCAGCCCGGGCGTCTGGAATTCCTGCGAGCCAACGCTCTCTCCGTCTTCCGCACGAGCCAAACGCTGGAATCCCGCTGGCCTGCGGTCTGTAAATTTCTCCACTTGCCGGAAGATTCATGAGAACGCTTTGGCTTGCAGATCATCTGCTGGTTAGCGAACGCGGACATCATGTCGGTTACAATGGGTTTATCGCAGACTCCGCACGCCGCACCGGATTGGACGTGCAAATCCTCTGCGCCCGGAAATGCAACGTCGAGGTCCCTGGAGGCTTCCGTATGCGCCGAATTTTCCGCAAGGACCTGCGAAACGATCCACCGCGACAGCTCTCGCGTTCGCGACTCGCTTTGGGCATCCTTGAAGTCATCGCAAAGCGCCGCTTTCGATATGACTTGGCCAGGGGGATCATGCCAGCGGACATCGGGCGCGATGATATCATCTTCGCGGAAATGCTGGCGCCGCGAAATCTTCTCGGATGGCTAGGCTGGCTGAAGTCGTTTACCAAACAACAGGAGCCGGCCTTGGTGCTCCATCTCGGTTATGCGGCAGAGCGTTTCAAAGCGAATGCGGAACTTCCCCGACTGCTTAGCGAGCTGAAGCGATCACGCAAACTCGAGCGAGCGCGATTTGTGTCGGACAGCGATTTACTGAGGGAAAAGTATCAAACCATTCTGCAACATCCGGTATCGCAGCTGCCTCATGTTGTTTCCAGGCGAGTCTCCGACTGCTACAAGCCGCCAGGAAGACCACCGCACTTGGTTTGCCTTGGTAATGCCCGCCAAGAAAAGGGCTTCGCAGAAGTTCTTACGGCTATCGATATTCTTAACGGTGATGGCCAGGCGCCCAACGCGCAGTTTACACTGCAAAGCAGCGACCCCGATGCCATCTCGGCGGCCGCATTGGCCAACTTTCACTCGGCGACGGCGGGACCGGTCTCTGTGATTACCAGAGCATTGGATGAAGAGAGCTACTTGCAATTGCTCAAGAATTCCGAAGTTCTTCTTCTTCCTTACCATCTGGAGAAATACAGCGAC
>DATLIT010000536.1:0-14431 GCA_035539295.1 Terrimicrobiaceae bacterium
CCGGATCGGATTTCGGCTGCGCGCGGTGCCCAGTGCGTTCAAAATCGTGCTTTTATCCAGCTCCGAATTGGCTGGAGGAATGGGCCGTTTTTCTCTTGCCAGCGAGAGTCGGCAAAATAGCCTCCGATGATTCGGATGAGAAGGTCTCTTTTGCTGCTTGGACTTGCCTGGCTGGCCGGCATGGTCGGCGCCATGGCCCAATTCGGAAGCTTTGGGGATGTTCCCGTCTCGATCACCGCCGACGGAGCCACGCGATTCGAGGGCGGGGTCGCTATCGCTGAGGATAACGTCCAGATCCACTACGGCGACTACAGCATCTATTGCGACTACGCGGAGTACAATCCCGACACCCGTGATGTGCTTCTCATTGGCAATATCCGCCTTTACACTCCCAAGGAGGTCCTCACCGGCCAGCGCGCCCTCTTTAATCTGGAGACAAAACAGATGCGAGCGCTCGAGTTTTCGGGAGCGCATTTTCCGCTGCTTTTCCATGCATTCAGCCTGCGGGCGCCCTCGACGCGCGAGTTCCGCGTCCGCGATGCGATCTTTACGACGGATGACTCTTCCGAACCTGACTTTCATGTCAGGTCGAAAAGCGTGCGCATCTATCCGGATAGCAGGGTCATCTTTTCCAACTCCACCATCTACGTGGGTCAGACGCCGATCTTCTGGTTTCCTTACATCTTTGCTAATCTTAACAATACCGGCTTCGAACTTCTTCCGGGTTTCTATTCCCCATGGGGACCCTTTTTGTTGTTGGCCTACAGTTTTCCGATCGGAAGCGGCGATAACATGATTGGGAAAGTGCATCTCGACCTGCGTGAAAAACTCGGCCAGGCCGTCGGCTTCGACACGAGATTCAAGTACGGTAAGAATGACCGAAGTTACGGGGACTTCACCTCGTACTACGTCTTCCACGAGCAGCCCAATGAACCCGGCAGTGCCGATCCGGGAGGCGACGGACGCTATCGCGTCACCTTCAAGCATCGTCTATTTTTGACCGACGACATCTACGCATCAGCGGACATCAATTATATTAGCGACGCGCAGTTTCTCGAGGATTACTTTCCAGGTGAGTTTCGCGTTGATCCGCAGCCGGATAATTATCTGTCGCTGACAAAGTGGGACGAGTTCTACACGCTTACTCTTATTGGACGCTGGCAGCTCAACAAATGGCAGGAAGTCACCGAGCGAGAGCCCGAGTTGGTTTTCGACTTCAAGCAGCATCGTCTCTTTGGCTGGCCTGTCTATTATGATGGCGAATCAAGCGTCGGTGAATATCGGCGCGCCTTTGCCCTAGGGCCCGAGTTCAATGGGTTCGATTTCCCTGACTACGACGCATTGCGGTTCGACACCTTTCACCAGCTTTCCTATCCGACCCAGTTCTTTGGCTGGCTTAACATCACGCCGCGCCTGGGCTTTCGCGCGACCTATTACAACCGGAGCGGCACCTTCGAAAGCTTTGCAGGACAGACTGTCGAGATCGATCCGGTCACCGGACTTCCGCAGGTTATAACCAGCCCTTCCATTGAGAGTACCCCTCTCAATGATCCCACGCCTACTCTAGTTACCAGCGGGGGACGGTTCCGGCCCGTCGTTAATGCCGGGGTGGAGGTGTCAACGAAGCTCTCCAAAGCCTATGAACGTGTTCAGTCCCGATGGCTCGGGCTGGATGGGCTTCGCCACGTGATTCAGCCATATGTTAACTATTCAATCGTCGAAAACTTTGGTCCGCCTCCGCAGGAGATCCTTCAATTTGACCGAGTGGTGCCTTCCACCGAGCTGCTGCCGATAACCTTCCCGCAGTTCACCGCGATCGATACTATCGACACGTGGAACATTTTGCGGCTGGGGGTCCGCAATCGTCTGCAAACCAGGCGAGATCAGATCACGCACCAATGGATGACGCTGGATACTTTTTTGGACATCAACTTCGATAACCCGTACTCGGACGCTGATGTCTCCAATCTCTTTAACATCTATAGCTTGCGTCCGGTGCCATGGTTTACGTTGACCATCGCGTCTCAGCTTCCGATCGTGGACGAGGGGTTTTATGAGTTCAACACGGGGTTCAATTTCATGCCCACGCGGAATTTCACCTTTCGCATCGGCCATCAGTATATCGACAACAACACCTTCTTTGCCGACAACAGTCAGGTTGATTTCTACGCGTATCTGCGCATCAACGATAACTGGGCTGTCAGCGTTTACGAGCAATACGAGTTTTTCACCCAGGTCTGGCAATATCAGCGCTACATGATTCATCGCGACCTTTCGAGTTGGGTCGCTTCCCTCGGAGCGCAGCTGCGTGAAAGCGAAGGTCAAGGCGATCCGGACGTCGGCATTCTTTTTATCCTAACACTCAAGGACGCCCCGCAGGTTACTTTGCCAATTTCATTTGATACCGCAACCAATCCCATCGAGCCGGGTGCCAGTGCGAACTAGGATGTAGAGGACTCGGAGCAGTTCTCAAAGAAAATTCCAGATCTGAATAGCCCGAAGGCGACGGTCGCTCGGTATCGATTGCGGCTATGGCCGATCATGTTAAAGTTTCGAATGCTCGGCGTTCATCGCAGCGCTAATCTTCGTCGCCCAGTGCCCATTGATCCCCCATGGCCGATCGCTTGGGACAATTCTGAAACTCGAGGTTGTGAGATCTTTGTACCTGATGCCCGCATTCTTAGAAAACCGACGGCGTGAAGAAGCCAGGAAGAGGATTGTTATTTCGGCAAAAGCACGGATTCCCATGAGATTGCTGGTGGACGTGCCGCGGGAAATGCGGAAGCATCAGCTCGAGATCTTCGCACGTCAGTGCTTCGCGAACGAGGAGGTAGGCAGGATAACCTGGCGTCGCGCGCCTACGAGGAGCTCCAGGTAAGGTTCTCTCACCCAGCAAGCCAAAGAATTCTTGCGGCGCTTTCAGCGAGAGAAGGCGTTGGGAACGGAGAATAGCCTCGCACCCTTTACGCCCTCGATGGTGCATCCGCTTCTGCGTACTGCGAAATTGATTCCTTCTCAGGGCGGACCTTGAAAAAGGTTGCATAGAGCACGGGGACGACGAAAAGAGTAAGGGCGGAGGCGAAAAGGAGACCGACAACGATCGTCACCGCCATCGCGCCAAAGAACACGTCGAAGAGCAGCGGGATTAGCCCAAACACGGTGGTGAGAACGGCCATCGATACTGGGCGCACCCGACTCACCGAGGCATCGACCACGGCGGTCCAGGCAGCTTTGCCCGAGGCAAGCTGGGAATTTATCTCGTCGATCAGGACGATTCCGTTCTTGATGAGCATGCCGGAGAGGCTCAGGGCACCGAGCAGGGCCATAAACCCAAACGGTTGGTTGAAAATCAGCAACCCGATCACGATTCCAATGATGGAGAGCGGCACCGTGAGCCAGATAATCAGGGTGATTCGCAGAGAATTGAAGAGGCAGATTACGATCAGGACCATCATCAGCAGGAAAGCAGGCAGTGTTCCGGCGAGCGCCGCTTTCGCCTTCGAGGAGTCTTCGTATTCACCACCCCATTCCATCCTGTAACCGTCTGGCAGAGGAATTGCCTCAATTTGTTCCCGCACCCGGTTGAGCAGCGTGCTGGCAAGGCCGGCAGTCTGGTCTGCGTGCACGGTGATCGTCGGCAGGCGGTTCCTTCGCATGTGGATGGGATCTTCCCACTCCGTGGTGAAGCCGGAAATGATCTGTCTTAGCGGCAAAAAACGGTTCGCTACTGGGCTGAAGATCTGCACGTCTTGGATGAGATCCGGATCTGCGCGCTCAGCCTCGGGTCCCCTTGTCATAATGGGGAGGAGTTCGTCGCCTTCCCGATAAACACCGATGCGCTGCCCGCTAAAGGCGGCTTCAAGTGTCCGGCCGAGATCCGTGCGGGTGATTCCGGTCACGCGAGCCTGTGCCTCAGAAAACTGGGGACGCAGCGTGGCAACGGGCTCTCGGCTGTCAATCCGGATCCCCTTTGCCCCGCCATCAGCGCGGAGGATTTCCATGGTCTGCGCAGCGAGGGAACGAAGAGTGTTATAATCCTCTCCCGAAAAGCGCACTTGTATGCGGCCGCCTTCCCCTGGTCCGAGGAGGAACCGCTTCGCAATGATCTGAGCATCCGGATACTTCTCAGTGAGTTCCTTCTGAACGCGTGGCAAGATCTCGTTGATGAGAGCCTGCTCCTTCACATCGATGAGAAATTGGGCGTATGAGGGGTCGAATCGCTCGGGCGAATACGTCAGAAGAAAGCGGAGGGTACCCTGGCCGACGGACGTTGTAATATGTGTGATTCCGGGGATCTCCGCGATAACCTTCCGCATCTCCTGGGTCACGCGATCGGTCTGATCGAGTCGAGTCCCCCCAGATAGCCAGACATCGACCATGAACTGTGCGCGGGTCGATTCCGGGAAAAAGCTGTTGCGCACAAACCGAAATCCAAAAATCGACAGCGCGAGCATTGCGATGAGCACCCCGATGGTCAAGCCGCGCGCCCGCATGCAGGCGAGGAGAATTTTCTTGTATCCCTGGTAAATCGGACCCGCATAGGGATCCTTCGCTTTGCTGTTGTCATCCGATGGAGCAGACTTCAAAAAGAAGTAACCAAAGAGCGGTGTGATCGTAATCGCGGTAATCCAGCTCAACCCAAGAGAGATCAGGAGAACGACAAATAAGGAACGGCAATATTCTCCTGTTTTGTCGTCGGAAAGCCCAATCGCTCCGAAGGCCAGCACCGCGATTGCAGTTGAACCCAGCAATGGGATCGCGGTCTGCGAGACAACGTCTTTCGCCGCCCGCAATTTGTCGTGGCCCCTCTGCATCGCGACGAGCATGCCTTCGGTAATGACGATAGCGTTGTCCACCAACATCACGAGGGCGATGACGAGAGCGCCGAGCGAGATGCGCTCGAGAATCAGACCCGTTTGCGCCATCACGATCATCGTGCCGCACATCGTGATAAACAAGATCGCGCCGATGATCAGTCCGCTGCGAATGCCCATCGCGAGGAGGAGCACAACGAAGACGATCACGATCGACATCCCCAGGTTCAGAATGAACTCGTTGATCGCCTCGGTTACAGTATCCGCCTGAAAGGAGATCTTGTGGAGCTGCATGCCGAGGGGAATCTGCGAGCCGAGCTCGCGGATGCGCCGCTCGACGGCCGCGCCCATCGTGACGACGTTGCCGCCGCCTACCGTAGAGATGCCAATGCCGACGGCTCGTTCGCCGTCATAACGGAGTGATGTCGTGGGAGGGTCAATGTAGTCGCGGCGAACGTTGGCAATGTCGCTCAGACGGACGAGTTCACCCCCGTCGCCTCCGCGAATTAGCAAATTCTCGAAATCGTGGACACCCGTCCATTCTCCGGTCGGATTGATCGTAAGCGTGAGTGGCCCGACGTCCACAGCTCCGCTTTGGACAACGAGATTTTGCTCGCGCAGCGCGGCAAAAATTGCCTCTGGGCGAATCCCGAGTCGGGCGATGCGATCGCGAGCGAGCTCGATATAGATGATCTCCTGCTGGTGTCCAAAAATCTCGATTTTTTTTACGTCGGGGACCAAGAGCAATTCGCGTCGCAGCAATTTGGCCGTCTCATAGAGCTCCGCGTCTGAGAAATCTGGTCCAGTGAGTGCATAAAAAATTCCGAAGACGTCACCAAAATCATCGAGGACCAAGGATGGTCCGGCGCCCGGGGGCAGCTGGCGCTGGGCGTCGGAGACCTTCCGGCGGAGCTCGTCCCACACCTGTGGAAGCGTGTGTCGGTCGTATTGATCCCTGATCGTGACAGTTATTGTGCTGCGCCCTCGCTCGGAGCGGGAGAGCACGCGGTCTAGTTGCTCGAGCTGCTGGACTGCGCGTTCGACAACATCGCTCACCTCTTTCTCCACTTCCTGCGCCGAGGCCCCAGGATAGGGAGTAATGATAAGGGCGTCTTTGATCGTGAACTCCGGATCCTCCAGTCGTGGCAGATGAATGTAGGACCAAATTCCCAACACGACCATGAGCACAGCGAAGACGAGTGTGATCGTTTTTCTTCGAATTGACGCCTCAGCGATATTCATGAAAGCACCTCAAGGACTGTTCTCTTACATCCGACGCACCTTCATTCCCTCCGACAGAAAGCGAACGCCGGAGGTGACAATTTCATCATTTGGGGCGAGAGCGGCGCTTCGCACTCTCATCGAATCACCAGCTATTCCAACCATGTCGACATCCACACGGCTAACTTGCATGGAAGTGGGATCCAGCTTCCATACCGAGCTCTTTCCATCCGCGGTAGCCACCGCCCGCACCGGCACTTGGAACACACCTTCTTCGGTGGGTTGGCTGCTGACCCGGTTCCTCTGTCTCAGCAGAACGGTGCAGGTCATGCCGGGAAGGATGTTCTGACCCTCAGGCGGGTATAAGTTGAAGGTCACGCGAAATGTCCGGGTAACCGCCGTCGCCTCGGCGCTAAAAGACTTGAGCTCGAGATCAAACTGTTGGTCCGGTATGGTCGGGAACTCGGCCTTCGCCTCGAGCAGATCGCGGGCGTTCCTGGCAGTGATGCCGCGTTCCGCTGCGGACATATCCGCCTCCGGCACTTCGATGTCTACTTCCAGGATCGAAGAGCTTTGGAAAACGAGCACAGGCTGGTGGGCCTGGACGTTCTGGAAGTTGTTGACCAGGGTTCGGGCAACGCGTCCGTCAAACGGAGCAAGCAGGCGAGTATCGTCGAGCGCGCGCTGCGCTTCGCGGAGCGTTGCCTCCGCCACATCGTTGACGCGCTGAAATCCATCCAGCTCACTCCGGGAGATGACTCCGCGTTGAAACAGCTGACCGCGTCGAGCGAGCTCGTTGTGTGCGTTGCTGAAGTCGGCACGGGCAGAGTCTACTCGGGCGACAAAGTTTGTTTCATCAAGGCGCCCCAGAAGTTCGCCATACTTGTAAACGACGCCCTGCGTCGCCGGAAACTCGACTAGCCGTCCCGGCACATCGAAAGACATGTTAGAGGTGTCGGCGGCGGCGACCTCACCTGGGAAACGTCGGAACGGCGCCTCGCTTGGCCCGCCAAGAACAAAGGTCTGCACCGGCGGAACAATCGGGGCCGGTTTTTCGTCTGGGGAGCACCCACCTATCCAGGCCAGAACCGTTAGCAGCACTCCGAGTCTAGTCGAGAGAATCCGCGAAGATAGATGATGATGCATTGGGAACCATTTTGCGGAGCTTCGTGGATGGGCAAAAGCAGGGCGAGAAGAATTTCTCGCGTGTGGCAAGCCTTGGCTGATTCGCGCGGGCAGAAACCAAAATCGCGGGGTATTCAACCTCCGGCAGCCATCGCCACTAGCAAGAGGATGACAATCATAAGAAGCATCAGGCATGCGGGCGTCCACAATCTCAGCACACTGTCCAGCCTTTCGCTGGCCACTCCCAAGGTGGGAACGGCTCGCGAGACGGGCTCGGCAAGCACGGCAATATCGCCGTTGGGAATGTTTGGGAGCCGAGGCAGCAACGGCCGCAGGCCAATGAACAAGCCCACGCCGACCAGCACCGGCCAGAGCGTTTTCCAGATCAGCTCTGGGGCGAGCGCATCAGAGAGGGATTGCAGCCCTGCCATCGGATACGCCGCCCAAGGAAGTCCGACAGACAGAAGAGCCGTCGCCAACCATGCGATGACAAGTGGTGTCCGCGTCTCCTTGGCAGCTTTCTGGCTCGGCATCGAGGCAACGCGGTGAAGAAAATGCAGCATCAACAGTGCTGTGCCGGCTGCCGAACAAGCCGCCAGCACTCCGATGAGGCCATAGCCAAAGGGAACTTTCGCAGCGAGCTTAGCTAAGGCGCCTCCGGTCAGCGGCAATCCCGCTAACCCAAGTGCGACCGCAGCTCCGGGGAACAGCACGAGGCCGATAGAACGAGGGCCGATCACCGCAGCGACTCCTACCGCGAGGAACAGAGCGCCTTTGACCAAAACATGGTGAGCAGCATAAAAGCCAGCGATTAGTGCAGCTTCGCGGTCGCCGACGGAAAGTCCCATGCCAAGCAGCGCTGCCAAGAAACCCATCTGGCTGACGCTGGAATAGGCAAGCACGGTCTTTGGGTCGGATTGCATAATACCCAAAATAACGCCATAGAACGCTCCGAACAGCCCGACAATCGTCAGCATTTCTCCCCAGCCCGGAAGCGACATATCGCAGGGCAAAAATCGAATGAGTCCGATAATTCCGGCTTTGACAGCGGCACCGCTGAGAACCGCGGCCGCCGGAATCGGCAATACGGTGTAGCTCAGTGGCATCCAGAAATGCATTGGCAGCAGAGCGATTTTCATCCCAAAGGCTGCTATCAACAACGAGAGGATCACATCCCGCCAGGGTGCGACGCGAAGGGCCGCGACGAGATCCGTGATCATCAGGCTGCCGCCCGGATCGTTGGAGGCAAGCAGCACGAAGCCTACGAGAAGCAGATTCTCGCCGAGCAAAGCGAAGCCGATGTAAATGGCGCCGGCACGGCGCGCCGCGGGTGTGCCATCATAAGTGACCAGTCCATACGCCGGCAGGCTGACCAGCGCGTAGAACACCAGAAAGCTCGCCAGGTCGGCTGCAAGGAATATTCCCATGCTGCCGATGAGCGTGAGCAGCCAGCAGAGAGGAAAGCTCCCGCCGATACCCCTTCCGCGAAAAAATGCCGGAACGAAAACTCCTGCGGCGATCCACAGCAGCGAAGCGGCGAGCATGAGCATGCAACCGGAGGCATCAAGCATGAAGGTGATGTGATAGGGCGGCCCACTAAGCATTACGGGATAATTCCAGATGCCAAATATTGCCGCCGCAAGCGCCGGAACGGGAGCAACCCAGAGCCAGTTCGTTATCTTCATCCTCCCATTTGCCGAAAGGCATGCAAACAGCATGGAAAACGGCAGGGCCACCGCGGCAACGAGCAGCGTTCCGTAACTCATTGCTGTGCGAGCCCTGTGCAATGCGCTCGCCCAATTTGAAGAAGTTCGATTGGCTTCTGCGGAAACATCCCGATCAGCAACGCGCAGATCGCCAAAGCCAGGACGACAGACTCGCGGGCTCTGGATACGGGCGCGGAAATCGACAAAGGGGTTTCCGAGTCCGTGAGCGCAGGCGCGAACGCGCGAAACATATATCCTCCGGCGAGAAGAGCTCCAGTTAGAATGACCGCTGCCCACCACCACTGCCCCGCGGCAAACGCCGCTGAAAGCAGCAGCCATTTTGCCAAAAAGCCGCCCGAAGGCGGCACCCCAACGAGCGACGCCGCTGCGAGGACAAAGGCAAAGGCCGTAAGAGGTAAAGCCCGTCCGATGCCCCGCAGGTCAGCGATCCGATCGTGCCCGAGAACGCCGGCCATGAGACCCGCCGCCATGAACATCGCCGCCTTGGCAAATGCGTGCGAGATCGCCTGAAGAATTCCGCCAATCAGGGCGTTCCCCTCTCTCGCAAGGGGGAAAATCAGAAATAGATAGCCGATTTGCGCCACTGTCGAGTAGGCGATGAGAAGCTTCAATCGTGCTTGCGACAACGCGACGAGCCCTCCGATGACAATGGCACCGGCCCCCATTGCGCCGAGAATCTGTCCAGCGATTTCTCCGATTATTTTCGGCGACAAATCGAACCACACACGAACCACGAGAAAAAACGAGCCTTTGACGACCAGCGCGGAGAGCAATGCGCTCGCCGCGGGCGGTGCACCTGAATGCGCAGGCGGTAGCCAGATATGCAGCGGGAAGATGGCAGTCTTGGCCGCAAGCCCCACCGTCATGAGAGCAACCGCCAACCATGAACCAAGCTCAGGACGAAGTCTGCCGGCGAGCAACCCGATGTCGAGTGTTCCATAGCCGGCATAAATCAACACGGCCCCGAGCAGATACATGACCGACCCAAGGAGAGCGAAGAGCAGGTAACGCAGCGCTGCGATCAGCGTAGCAGGACTTCCAGCCAAGGAAACCAGGGGCACTCCGGCAAAGGTGAGCAACTCGAGGGCTACGTAGAGATTGAACAGATCGTTACCAAGGAAAACGGCGTTCATTGCTCCCCACACCCCGAGGAGGAGAATCCAGAACGAAAACGACACGCGTGTTTCGCGCCTGCCGGGCGACCCGCCGAAATCGCTTGGGGCATACAACGCCGCAGCCATGACGATCAAAATTGTCACCACGAGCATCGCCGCGGAAAGGCCGTCAGCGCGAAGTTTGATTCCAAGGGGAGGCGCCCATGCGCCGGACAGATAGGTTAGCGGCTCCCTCGCTGACCATACACCTGCCGCAATCCTCGCGATCACGCCACCGCCAAGCACGAGCGAACCTAAGGCGATGCTCCGTGCGTAGCGGCCGCCGGCGAGGACAATCAGCAGAATGCCCGCAACGGGGGCGGCGAGCGCCAGCGGGAGGAACGCCATCAGCGATTCAATTCCTTCGAGTTGGCTTTCATCGGATCGCGCAGCGAAGCTTCACCAGTCTCCTCAAAGAAGCGGATTAGAATCGCGATCCCCACCGCGGTCGCAGCAAACGCGACGACCATGCCAGTGATAACAAGTGCCTGCGGCACTGGGTCGCCACCGAGGCCCGCGGCGGCACCGCGTCGGGCGATCGCTCCAAAAAGCAGAAAAGTGCCACCGCCGAGGACATTGAACGAAAGCATTTTTCTCAACGGATGCGGCTGCACGATAAGCCCGTAAAGACCGATCCCAATGAGAAGGGAGGCGCAGATTCCGAAGATCGTGGCAACGCTCATGATTGGGAGGGCTCTGCTGGCGGTCCCGCTACCAGCATCGCCAGGGTGACGCCAATCGAGAGTGTCATCGCGATTTCAATCAAGACGATGACAGGCTTGGCGAAATTGCTCGGATACGTGAGAAAGCCGGAACCTGCAGCAAGGCCGACCAACCCGATCACCAGAAAAACTGCAATCCCAAACACGAGCGCAATTCGCAACCAAGCTCCGCTCACTCGGGGAACCGCACATACACCCGCAAAAAACCCAAGAAGGCCCATCGCCGAGATCATCGCACCGCCCGCGAAGGCGCCGCCCGGGTCATCCGCGCCGACCCAGAACAGATAAATTCCTACCATCACTCCGAGGGGGATCAACGCGCGGGCGAGAAAGATCAGCGGCCCGTCCGTGCCTCTACCGCTTTCAAACACAGGTCGATCGCCCCAATTCCGATTGGCTGCCAAGGACCAAACCGCAATCAGCGCAAGAAGCAGCACCACTTTTTCGAGCAACGTATCGAGGGCTCGATAAACCATGAGCACTGCTGTGACCGCGTTTCCCAGCCCTGTGGCTGCCAGGTCTGTAAGTGCTTCCGGCGCCAGCGTCGGGGCGGGGGCCGGAAGCGTCAGCACCACGATGATTAAGCACGCCGAGACGCCACCGCAAAGCAAGAGGGCTGCCGCACGTCCAAACACGCCGACAGGTTGTTGCTCGCCCTTCGGCCCGCGCAGCCTCGCATGCGCTCTCAGCAGTAGGGTACCAGTTACCCCACCTCCCAACGCTGCTTCGGTTAGCGCCACATCGGGCGCCGAAAGTCCCATCCAGGCTAGCGAGAGCACGAGCCCGTAGGCCACAAAACCGACGATCACTGCAAAGGTTCCCCGTCCTACGACAACGTGCAGGGCCAAGGCGACGATAAGCAGCCCCAGTTCAATGGAGAAAATGGCCTCCATCTACCGCTTGTTCCGAACCGCGCGCGCGACGAGCTGTGACGCACCTGCGCTCGCCACCATGGCCAGCACCCAGACCGCCAAGAATTTGAGAGCTCCGAACGGCCACGTCACGTGCGGGAGCAGCCCGAGCATAATTAAGCCAAGGCCTAAATTGTCCGCTTTCGTCAGCGCATGCAGGCGTGTGAGGGTGTCGGGAAAACGCAATAGACCAATCGTCCCCGCGAGAAAAAAGAATGCACCGAAAGAAATCGCCGCAACGCTAAAGACGTTGAGCGCTGCGCTCATTCCTCGCTTTCGGGTTCGTTGCCCGCCGTTGGCCGCGAAGCCCCGCATTGAACGAATGCGACCGTGACGAAGGATGCAAGCAGCGCCAACGTTAGCGCCACATCCGCAGCCCCAGGCAGCCCGCCCCCAGCGGCCAAAAGCAGGACCGCAATGCCCCCGCTCCCGAGGAGTTGCGCTGCCATCATCCGATCGGCATTTCGCGGGCCAGCCAAGATGCGAAAGAGTCCGATAGCTACCAATGCAAGCAGGACGGCCGCCGCGCCAAAAAAGAAGTCACGCATCGAGTCGACGGTCTCCCAGAGCGCGCGCAAACCAGACTTCATTTTCCTCCAGTTGCCTGGCGTGCGGTTGGTTGACATCGAGGGCGTGCAAAATAACCTGCCCGTCTGCTTCTTCCGCCACGGGCAGCGAACCGGGCATGAGGCTGCTCGCCGTGAGGAAAAGTTCGCGCCGCCATCCGCGAGAGATGCCGCAGGGGCAAGAGACAAGTCCCGTGCGGAGCGGCAACCGAGGGTGCAGCGCTCGAATCGCGACGTCGATTCCGGCTAAGAGGGAGCTCCACAGAAAATGGGCGCAGAATGCCAGCGATCTCACAGGAGAAATGCACCCGCCAGGTGGGATCAGCAGTCGAGCCAGCCAGGTCGCGAGGACTGCCGCCGGGACGCCTATGAGTAGCCCAACGGGGTTCACCCCTTCAAGCATCAGCCAGAAAACCAGCAATGCGACAAAGCGCGGAAGCAAAGAGCGCGCTGAGGCCTTCACTTCAGCCGAACAAGACGAGAATGACAGTTGCCGGCGAGACTGAACTTCGCCCCAAAATCCACAAAGGCACTGGAAGTTCTTGAGCTTTCATGTTCGGGGCTAGCGGCCGGAAGTTGCGTGCTTGGTATCAGCCAGAAGACCCAAGTCAAGAAGAAGAGGTTTGCGTGGAAACGCGCGCAACTGAAAGACGTATGTTTCTCGCTTGATTTTCCTCTAACGGGCCTTCAGGAAATCTCGATGGCCTTTTTTCACTCCCATGCTCCAAACTATCGGGAGCACAACCGTAACCTCCCCGATGTGGGACAATTCGAGGGGATGAAATCGGCGGGTGGCGAGACGAGTCTGCCCCAGAAGAAGTGGACGGCGGATAATCGCCGCATTAAGGAACTCGGGCTCGAGCCGGCGGACTCCATCGTAGACAAGACTGAGTTCAGCTGCTTTCAGCGCGGCAGCCTGCCGCATTGGTCTGGCATCAATACTCTACTCCGGGCGCCCTATCTCGAGGACGTTCACAAGATCGGCGAATACGACGTCGCCTTTGTGGGCGTTCCCTTCGACATTGCGGCGACCTTTCGCACGGGGACTCGCTTCGGTCCTCAAGGTATGCGTCGAATCTCAGCGCTCTATCAGAAGTATAGTTTCGAGCATGCCGTCGACTTAGGGGAATCGCTCAAGATGTGCGATGTCGGAGACATTTTCTGTCCCGCGAACATTACCAAGGCGCATGACCAAATTACCAAGGGGGTGGCACATATTCTCTCCCAAGGCACCCTGCCGATGATCATGGGTGGGGATCATTCTATCGGCTATCCATGCGTTCGGGGCGTCGCACAATGCGTAGAGGGCAAAGTAGGCATCATTCACCTGGACCGGCATGTGGACACCCAGGAGCGCGATATGGACGAGATCATGCACACTTGTCCATGGTTCCACGCCACCAACATCGCCAATGTGCCGCCTTCGAATCTGGTGCAACTGGGCATTGGTGGGTGGCAGGTTCCGCGCGCCGGCGTGAGGGCCGGCCGAGAGCGGGGCACCACGGTGTTAACGGTCAGCGACATCGAGCGCATCGGGATCGAGAAAACCATTGAAATCGCTCTCGAGGTGGCTTGGAAAGGAGCCAGCGCGGTCTATCTCTCCTTCGATATCGATGCGGTGGATGCAGGCTTTGTCCCCGGCACGGGCTGGCCGGAGCCCGGAGGCTTTCTTCCGCGCGAGGCGCTCAAGATCATCCAAGGGGTTGCCAAAGAGGGCATCGTAGGCATGGAGGTCGTCGAGGTCTCCCCTCCCTATGACATCTCCGATATTACGTCGCTGCTGGCGGTTCGGGCGATGGCCGACACGCTCGCCACGATGGTCAAACACGGACGCGTCGGCGGACGTCTTCAACTTAGCTGATCAAAGGAGACGTGGCTGGACCCGTCTTCTCGCGGTGAATTGATACGGAAAGCAGGGTGCTTATACCAAGGCAGACCGCAATTCCCGAGCTGGTCCGCGTAAAAGCGGGAGCCCTGGACCGAATCGGCATTTACGCCGAGCGCTATGGCTTTAGACAGATTCTCTTAGTTTTCAGCGCCGGCCTTGATAGCCAACTGCTTGAACGTCTGACCGCATCGCTTCACTCCCGCAAAATTGAGCTTCTGAAAAAGACGCAAGTGGAGTCGGTGAGTTTCGAGGCGACCATCGAACTCTTCCGCCAATCGCCAGGAAGCGCTGAGGCCGTGATTG